>DAIQQI010000230.1:0-5312 GCA_036786925.1 Steroidobacteraceae bacterium | reverse complement strand
AACTTCGGCAATGAAAGCAATTATCAATACGGCATCAACGAGGCCGCGCCGCGCGTGCTGCGCTTGTTGGCGAAGTATCGCGCGCCCGCGACCTTCACCGCGGCTGCGCAGGCGCTGGAACGGGCGCCGCAGGTCGCGCGCGGCATTGTCGCGGGCGGGCACGAGGCCTGCGCGCATGGCTGGCGCTGGCAGGCGACCCTGGGCATGGACGAAGCCGCCGAGCGCGCCTTCATCGCCAGGGCGCGCGACAGCATCAAGGCCAGCTGCGGCGTGGCGCCAGCCGGCTGGTTGTCGCGCTACCTGCACACCGCGGCGACGCGCCGTCTGTTAGCCGAGGAAGGCTACAGCTACCACATGGACGACTTCAGTCGCGACGAACCCTTCTGGGACCGGTCGGCTGACCTGCCGCGCCCGATGCTGGTGCTGCCCTATGCGCTCGACAGCAACGACATGAAATTCTGGAGCCATCCGGGCGTCACGCCGGCTTCATGGCTGGAATATGCGCGCGACAGCTTCGATTGGTTGTTAGCCGAGTCGCGCGGCAGTGGCGCGCCGCGCATGATGTCGCTGGGAATTCACCTGCGCATCATGGGCCGGCCGGGACGCATCGGCGCGTATCAGGGGTTTCTGCGCCATGCAGCCAAGGCACGCGGCGTCTGGATTGCGACGCGCCGCGATATCGCCGCGCATTTCAGCGCGCGCCGCCCGGCCTGAACGCCTAACGAGCCTGCCGCCAGCGCGCCTCGAGACTGCAGGCCAGGCCGACCAGATTCTCATCCTGGCCCGCGCGGCCTAACAGCTGCAGGCCGCCAGGCAGCTGGCCGGCGGTCGCGGGTAGCGGCAGTTGTACCGCCGGCATGCCGGTCGCACTTGCAATGGCGGTCAGGTCGGCGGTGTTCTGCGGCCGGCGCTCGCCGAGCGGAAAGCTGGTGCAGGCGACGGTGGGCAGCACCACCGCATCGAGGTCGGCGGTGGCTTCCTGCCAGTCCTGGTAGAACCGCGCGATCCTGGTTTCGGCGTCGGCAAGGTCCTGGCCCGACAACCTGCCGCCATAGCGGATAAAGGCCCGCAGCCCCGGCGAATAGTCTTCGGGCGTGTCGTTGAGGCGTGAGCGATGACTGCGCCACATCTCCAGTTCGCAAAGCGTCAGTACTGCGCGTCGCAGCTTCGGCAGGTCCCAGCGCTTTAGATCCACTGGCAGCGGCTTGTGGCCCAGCTGTCGCAGCGTCGCGATCGCGTTGTTGTAGTAACCGACGATTTCATCGCTGACCATCAGCTCGGCGAAGCCCACGGCGTAGCCAATGGTAACCGGTCTGTTAGCAGGCCAGCGTGCCACCGGCGCGGCAGCAACCGACACCGCGCAGGCATTGTCGTAACCGGCCAGCGCCGCAAGTGCCAGCGGCAGATCGCGGGCCGAGCGGGTCAGGGGACCCGCGTGATCGAAGCGCAGGTTGACAGGCACGATGCCGCCGACGCTGACCAGGCCAAAACTGGGCTTGATGCTGACGCAGCCGCAGAATGCCGCCGGAATGCGCAGCGAGCCGATGGTATCGGTGCCGACGGCGAATGCGCACAGGTCGGCAGCGACGGCCGCGGCGGACCCGCTCGACGAACCGCCGGCGCAGTAGCCCGCCCGCAACGGATTTTGCGTGGTCAGGTACCAGGGGTTCATGCCCTCGGCGCCGAGCGCGCCTTCATCCATGTTGGTCAGGCCTAACAGCACGGCGCCGGCGGCGCGCAGGCGCCGTACCAGGAACGCATCCTGGGCGGCGATTTCCTGCTGGCGGAACCTGAGCCCGGCGGTGTAGGGCCAGCCGCGCACCGCAATGTTAGCCTTGAGCGCGACTGGAATTCCGTCCAGCGCGCCGAGCGGCACGCCGGCGGCCCGTCGCGCATCCGATTCGCGCGCCGCGGCGCGCGCGGCCTCGGCAGCGACAAATGTGAACGCACCGAGGCGCTGGTTATCCCGGTCAATGGACTGGAGGTAGCGTTCGGTCAGCGCTGCGCTGCCCAGGCGTCCGGCTGCCAGATGTCCGCTGAGCGCGCTCAGGTCGTCGCGCAGGCCCAGGGACGGCAGATTCTGGATGTCATTCATGGACTGCAAATGATTTTACAGGATGCGATCCTTCGGGCGCTCATCGATGAGGCGGATGGGTTTTTGCCGGCTGTCGACCTGCGTCAGGGCAGCGGTTGCGCCGGGTGCTGCCAGTTCCACGCCGATTTCCACGCCTACGCGCCGGCTCAGCAGCGCGGCAAATTCGGCAGCCAAAGCCGGTGTTCTTGCGGCCGCGGCGCGGGTTTCGACGATCACGGTCATCTGATCGCGGCCGCTGGCCGCGTCGCGATTCGCGCGACAGAGATATTCGCCCGCAAACGCCGCGTGGTCATTGAGGATGGCGGCCAGCGCCAGCGGGTACACATTGATGCCGCGCAGCTTCACCATGTTGTCGCTGCGGCCATGCACGCCGGTGATGCGCCGCAGCGTCCAGCCTAACGAAGACTGGCCGCCGGCCCAGCTCGTCAGGTCATGGGTATTGAAGCGGATCAGCGGGTACACGTCGTCCCGGTAGAGAGAGGTCACCACCATGTCCCCGGGCGCATCCGCGCTGACAGCCGCGCCGCTGGTCGGGTCGATGAGTTCCAGGTACTGCGCGTCTTCCATCACGTACATGCCATCCTGGTCGAGCGATTCTGCGGCTATGGGTCCCGTGTCCGCGACACCGTACCAGTCGTAGATCGCGGCGCCGCCCCAGCCGCGCGACAGTACTTCGCGCGATTCACGACCGACGTGACCGAAAATCGCGCGCACCGCAAGGTCCTTCCCGGGGATGACTCCCATTTCGCGCGCTGTTTCCGCCAGCTGCCGGATGTAGTCGACGAATCCCACGATCACCGTGACTTTGAGATCGCGCATCAGTTCGATCTGCGTTACTGAGCGCGTTTCCCGGCCGGTGCCGGCCGAGAGAAACAGATTGTTGGTGTAGTGCAGCGCGGCTTCGCGCACAAAATGCCCGCCGTTGATCATGCCGTGCCCGTAGACCGAGTGCAGCACATCGGCGGGCTGCAGTCCCTGCATGCGCCAGCAGCGCGCGACTAACAAAGCCTGCACCTCGCGGCTCTTCGGGCTGAACAGCACGACCTGGGGCCGTCCGGTGGTGCCGCTGGTGGTATGGATGACGGTGACCGGCCGCGCCTCGACCGGCCAGCGCTCCCAACCGTGGTAGTCACCGTAAGGCGGGTGCGCGGCGATGCTGGCCATCAACTCCGCCTTGCCGAAGATCGGCAACCTGCCGATATCCGCGAGGCTGCGTACATCGGCGCGCGTCAGGCCGCGCGCGCCCCACAGCCGTTGATAAAAGGGAATCTGCCAGGCGCGTTCGACGCAACGCAGGAACAGTACGTTCTGCTGGTCTTCGATCGCGCGGCGCGGCAGGCGCGCGAAACCCTGGTGAAAGTCGTCCCCGAGCGTGAAGCTGCGACGCATCGCTGCGTAGTCGAAGGATTCGTAGTAAAGCGGGTAACTCATGGCCTGCGCTCAGAACGCCAGGTGATTGAACAGTTCGCTCACGTCTGTCAGCTCTTCGAGCCGGTTGACGGCGGCAATCAGCGCTTCCACTTCGTTCAGGGGCAGCGGCCGCAGGCCCGAATGGGCCGCGCGGCGGAACTTGGCGAAATGCTGCTCCGCGGTCAGCGGCCGGTCGGGGGCGCCGAGCACCGCCGTCAGGTCCACAAGGCCGCTCCTGCCGTCCCTGAGGCTGACTTCCACGCGTTGCGGCGCCAGGGCGTTAGGCGCCGGATTCTCATCCGGCAACACGCGAATGCGGCTCGCGAGATCCTGGCGCGTGGCGTCGGCAATCAGTTCGGGCGCGAAGTCTTCAACGCCGACGCTGCCAGTCAGCAGCGCGGTCGCAACCACATAGGGCAGGCACAGGCGCGCATAGGCCGGCAACATGTCGTGCCTGGGGACGCGGTCGACCAGCTGGCGCACCAACGGCGGTGCGTACACATGCAGGTGCGCAATATCATTGGCACGGAACCCCAGTTGCCGCTGCAACTGCAGTGCGCCATCGACGCCGCCGTGCGTCGCGCGGCCGCTGGGGAAGGGCTTATGCGAGAGTCGCGTGATCTGCGCGACGCGGCCGAGTTCGGCAAATGGCTCGGGACTCCACTCCGGGTCGATCAGCGCGAAGTACCCGAACGGGCCTTCCAAGAAGTTCAGCGGCCCGACCACGTCGCGCTGCGCGAGCGCGATGGCGTCGAATGCGGAGCGCGCGTTGAAAGCGATTTGCATCGGCAGCATGTCGGAGCCTTCGATATGCGCCTGCATCGTGCCCGACAGCTGGCTGTAGGCGAGGCCGAGGGCGCTGTGAGTTGCGCCGGGGGGCAGTCCGGCAAATTGCGCGAGTCCCGCGGTGGCGCCTAACGCGCCGCACATGGCCGGCCGGAAGAACCGCAGTTTGTTCCGGCCCGCGGCGCCGATGGTGCAGGCCACATCGACGGCCGTGCAGCAGGCGTTGATGAAGGCCTTGCCGCTTACGCCATGCTGGGCGTCCGCCCAGGCTAACAGGCTGGCCAGGACCACGGCCATGGGATGCACCACGGCCGGTTCGTGCACCGAATCCCATTCCTGGTTGTGAATCTGGTAGCTGTTGAGGAAGGCGGCCGCGCGCATGGTTACTTTTTCGCCGGTACCGATGACGCGCGCCTCCTGGCCGCGTCCCCAGGTCTCCGTCAGCTCGTGCAGCACCCGGACCATGGGCACGCGGCTGCCCGACAGCGCAACGCCCAGGGAGTCGAGCACAAATATCTTGCAGGCGGCGATCGCCTCGGGCGGCCAATGCTCGTAACGCCGCTCGGCAATATGCGCGAGCAGCTGCTGGGTGGGTTTCGGCGACACTCCGGAAGCTTATACTCGACGTCCATGGAGCCCAAGCCGCAAGACAGCACGCGACCATCGCCGGGCGCCGCCCGGGTCGATTGCGCACCCGCTTTCACCGCGGCGGGCCAGCATGTGATGTCGCCGCAGCTCGAGCACGACGACATCGCGCGCTTCAATTTCCTCGCGAACTTCAACAAATTCATGGCCAGCAAAGTCGTCGGCGGCAACGCCGTTGCCTTTGAGCAGCGCGCCAGGCCCGCGTATACGGCGGCGCAGGGCCATGCGCCACGCGATCGCCGCGAAATTCGCGCGGCCATGCGGCCGGACCCTTACTACCGGCTGTGGAGTTCGCTGCGCCGTAACGCGATGGAAATGCGCCCGCAGGCGGGCCGCAGCGTCGACCGCCCACGCTTCGCGGCCGCGCTATTCGAGC
>DAIQQI010000479.1:0-1622 GCA_036786925.1 Steroidobacteraceae bacterium | reverse complement strand
CGCCGAGTTCCTTCTGGATGGCCTTCATCTGCTCATTCAGGTAGTACTCGCGCTGCGACTTTTCCATCTGCGATTTGACGCGGCCACGGATGCGCTTTTCGATCTGCAGCACATCCATCTCCGCTTCGATCGCGACCAGCACATGCTCGATGCGCTTGCGCACGTCGTGGATTTCCAGGACCTTCTGCTTCTCGCCGAGCTTCATCGCCATGTGCGCCGCGATCGTGTCGGCCAGGCGCCCGGGCTGCTCGATGCCCTGCAGCGCTGTTAGCACCTCGGGCGGAACCTTCTTGTTGAGCTTGACGTACTGCTCGAACTGCGAAATGGCCGAGCGCGTCAGCACTTCGATTTCGCGTTCATCGTATTGTTCGGTATCGGCGAGCACCGTGGCGTCGCCGGTGAAGAATGTGCCCGGATGCAGCGCATTGATCTGCGCGCGATCCACACCCTCGACCAGCACCTTGACCGTGCCATCGGGCAGCTTCAGGAGCTGCAGGATCGTCGCCAGCGTGCCGACCGAATAAAGATCCTCGGCCTTCGGGTCGTCGACATCGGCCTGTTTCTGGGCGATCAACAGGATGCGCTTGTCCGCCTTGACCGCCGCGTCCAGCGCCTGGATGGATTTTTCCCGGCCCACGAACAGCGGGATCACCATGTGCGGATACACCACGACATCGCGCAGTGGCAACACCGGCAGGTTTTCGACCGCGGTTACTTTGAGTCCCGGATTTGATGCAGATTCAGACAAGGCGGCACCCTCGATTGGCCAAGTTATAGTCTAACTGCGGCGATGGGGACGCATGCGACCTGTTTCAAGGTCTGGAGACTGTAAAGGACGCGGTGCGGATAAGGCGCGGCAGGATCCTGCCGCCCGCGGGAACTCTAGCCTGCTCCGCCTGCCAACTTGCGCGGCGGCGGCGTGCTTTCGCTGCCAGCCTCGGAGCGGTAGACGACGTAGGGCTTGCTGTGCCCTTCGATGACCGTCTCATCGACCACTACTTTCTGCACGCTGCTCAGGCCCGGCAGTTCGTACATGGTCTCGAGCAGGATGTTTTCAAGGATGGTGCGCAGGCCGCGCGCGCCGGTCTTGCGCGCCATGGCCTTGCGGGCCACCGCCCGCAGTGCGTCTTCGCGGAATTCGAGTTCCACGCCTTCCATGTCAAACAGGCGGCGATATTGCTTGGTCAGGGCGTTCTTCGGCTCGACCAGGATCGAGATCAGCGCGCGCTCGTCCAGCTCTTCGAGCGTCGCGACCACGGGCAGGCGGCCGACAAACTCGGGGATCAGGCCGTACTTGATCAGATCCTCGGGCTCGACGTCATGGAACACGTCCGAGCCATGCGGCCGGGAGTTGTGCTCGCGGATTTCCGAGGTGAAGCCAATGCCGCCCTTCTGCGTGCGGTTGAGAATGACCTTCTCGAGGCCCGAAAACGCGCCACCGCAGATGAACAGGATGTTCGAGGTGTCGACCTGCAGGAATTCCTGCTGTGGGTGCTTGCGGCCGCCCTGGGGCGGCACCGAGGCCACGGTGCCCTCGATCAGCTTCAGCAGTGCCTGCTGCACGCCTTCGCCCGACACGTCGCGGGTGATGGACGGGTTATCCGACTTGCGCGAAATCTTGT
>DAIQQI010000229.1:0-5333 GCA_036786925.1 Steroidobacteraceae bacterium | reverse complement strand
GGTCAAAATGCCAGTCGGCGCCGCGGCGTTGGATCTTGCCGCTGCCACGCGCGGCAGCGCCGCGTACCCGGCCTGTCAGATTGCGAAACTCCGCGTCGAGATCCTCGCCGCCGCCATAACCTTCGCCCGAACCCTGGTACTCGAAACTGACGCGCCCCGGCAGGGCGGCGCGTAGCTGGGCGGTATCCATGTCTTTCATTGCCCCAGCCAGCTGCCATTGATTCTTTGGCGACCAGATCGCATCTCCGCTGATGCTTGCCACGCCACCTAACACAGCCAGGGCTCCGGATCTGATGTGCAGCCGATCGTGCCCGAGGCTGCCCTCGATGCGCATGCCGAACGGCGTGAAATCGCCGATCTGCAGCGGACCCGAGGCCAGCAAGGCGTATGGCCACACGCCATCGAGGCGGAAACCGCCCTGGCTGCTGCGAACCCCCGGCTCGGCGCCGGCCAGCGGCCAGCGAAAATCACGCCAGCTTCCCTGCAGCGTCAGTCGCGGGCCACCGCTGACGATGCCGATGTCACCCGCGCCATCGACACGGGCCCTGGAGCTGCGGTGCACGACCACGATCTTGCGCGCGGTGATGACTCTGTTAGCGTAGCTGCCATCGAAACGCAGATCGAAATCGCCGACATTGAGACCGGCGGACTGCAATGGCCCGGTCGCGGAAAATCCGTCACGATCGCCCGTGATATCGAGTTGGCCGGTGATCTTTCCCAGCACGCCGCCGCCGCCCCAGGCGCGCAGATCGAATTCATCGACCATGCCCTTGCCGCCCCAGTGCCAGGCGCTGGTCGACAGCGCATTGGCGCTGCCATTGAAGCGCGCGCGAAATGGCGCGGTGATCTGACCGGTAATTCCGAGCCTGGTCATGTCGCCATCGACATCGATGTTAGCGGTCCAGTCCGGCTGGCCGGCGGGCGAGAATTTCCAATGGGTCGTGGCGGCAAGCTGTATGTAGTCCGCCGCTCCAATAACCAGCTGGCCCTGGCCGCGAAGATCCTGCAGGCGGGCACGCGCATCGTAAAAACGCAGGGTCTTGGATCGCAGGGTTCCGGAGGCCGCGACTTCAGTGCCGTCAAAGCGGCGTTGGTTGGGAGCGATCAATGTTGCGTCGGCTATCTGGGCGTTTTCGGTCCGTATGGTCAGAAACGGCGGCAGAAACCGCGGCGGACTCGGCGGCGGATTCTTGCGCGAATAGACTTGTACGAAGGCCCGCTCGATGGTGGCATCGCGAACTTCGATCGTCTGCCACAACAACGGCAGCACGGCGACCCGGGCTGTCAGCTTGTCGACTTTGACGGTAGTGCGCGGGTGATGGAGCTCAAAATACCCAAGCGTAAAGCCGCCCGCCAAAGTGCCCCGCACGTTGCGGATCTGCATGCGCGACTCGCCTATTTTTTCCGGCAAAACGCGCACCGCGAAGCGCAGGCCAGCCTGCGTGTAAATCAGGAGCAGAAAGGCCGCGACCGCGACCAACAGCAGTGCGCCCAGCGCCCACAGCGATATTTTTGGCAGCTTGCGCAGCATGCTCAGAGCTTAGGCGAAAAATTGAGATGCAGGCGCGGCCCGGGCAGGGACTGCGCGGTAGCGGCGCCGTTCTGCGGCAGGGAAATGGCCTGGGCGATGTCTATGCCGAGAGTCAGCACCGGCAGCCGCCAGCGGAAGCCGACGCCCGCGGATACGGCTACCGCGCCGCTGAAGTCATTGAAGGCATTGCCGGCATCGGCGAACGCCGCGACGCCGAGGTTGCGCGGCAAGTCCCGCACGAATTCGACCGTGCCCGCGACGAAATGCTTGCCGCCGACCTTGACGCCATTGACGATCGGCGACAGGTCGTTGTACGCAAAGCCGCGCACGCTGCGATCGCCGCCTGCGAAAAAGCGCTCGGTGCCGGGCAGGTCCTGCGAGTCCGGGATCATGCTCGCGCCCAGCTGTCCACGGACTAACAAATGCCATTGCGGCGCCAGGTCGAACACACGTTCCAGCTCAGCCCGGACCTGCAGGTAGTTGGCCGGCGAGCCGAACGCGGTCGAGGAACCGCGCAGCTCGAAGTAAGTGCCGCGCGTATACAGGCCTTCGCCGAGGTAGCCCAGCGGCACCGCTGAATAGCTGATGCTCGGGATGGCCAGCGTGTCGATGGTGCGTGTTTCGAGCAGCGGCGCAATGCCCGGCGTGATGGTGGTTGTGCGGTTGAAACTGAGCGACATCACGCGCTGCCAGCGGCCGCGCAGATGCGTAACGCTCGGCTGGATTTCCAGTGTGCGCAGGTCCAGGTCGGCGCGTTCTTCCTGCCGCGCGCCGAATTCAAACGTCAGTTTTTCGACCGCCGGATCGCCGATCGGAACGAGGTAACGCGCTTCCAGGGACTGGTTCTGCTGCGCCGCCTTGCCCTCCACGCGCATGCGATGGCCGCGCCGGTTTACCAGGCGCTTGTCCCAGGCGGCGGTGCCGCGCGCACCGGTATCGGTGCCGAAACCCGCGCCGTAGGAGTAGCGATTGCGGCGGTTGGTCTCGGCCGTGATGCTGACCGGGATGATGTGGTTGTCACGATCGGGCGGCAGCGTCGCCACTTCGACGTTAGCAAAATACTGGCTGTCATCGAGCGCAAACTGCGTGCGCAGCAATTCCGTGCCGTCGTAGGGTTCGTCCTCGCGGTAGCGCAGATAGCGGCGCAGCAGCCGCTCTTCAATCGCCGACTGCTTGATGGTGGTGCTGCCAAACCGATAGCGCGTGCCGGTGTCGAGTTCCAGATCGGCGCTGGCCGAGTAATTGCGCGGATCGACCCGCAACTCCGCTTTCAGCAGACGCGCCTCCAGGAAACCTAACGTGGAGGCGGACCGCAGCAGCTCCCGCTTGATCGTGTCATAGCCACCGTGACTCAGCCGTTGCCCGGTGCGCAGCCGATCGCTGCCGGTGATGCGCTGGAATGCCGGCAGCTGCGCGCCTTCACCCGTTACCTTGATGGTGACTTGCGTCATCAGCACCGGCTTGCCGGGTTGCACCCGGACGGTCACGCGCCGGTCATTGCTGCCCGTCTTGCTAACAGATACGTCCACTTTTGGCTCGTAGTAGCCGAAGGGACGCAGCGCGCCGGCGACTTCCTGGTCAGCGCGCTCGACCAGGCGGTCGAACGTGGTCTCGTCGAGGTCATTGCGGGCCTTGTAGCGCTCCAGGCTCAGGAATACCTGGACGTTTTGCCGCAGCTCGCCATCGATGCCGGCAATGTTGACGGTGATCGCCGCGCGCGCCCACGGCGCCGCGACCAGCGCGAGCAGCCAGAAACCGACACCGCGCGGCCAATGAAAACTCATTCCCTGCATTCTACTTCAGAGCTTTTGCATAGCTCCGGGGTTCAATTCTCAGACCATTTCCCCGCGCCCCATTCTCCGGGCGCCAGCCGGATCACCGTCTCGCCGAGCCCGAGGCCGTCGGCATCAAATCGACGTTCATGGACCTCCATGGCGCCGCTGTCGGTGATCAGCGACAGGGTCGAACACCGGGTTCCGTACTCCGGATGCATGACGAAGGGCGATGCCAGCACTTTGCCCCAGGCCGGATCCAGGCCGGTCGTCATTTCCGGGGTCCCGGGGCTGTCGTTAGGAATGTCGCGGTCGGCCAGTGCCGCCCACAGCGGCGCAAGTTCGTCCTGGCCGGCGTCGGTCCAGGTTTCCAGCGCCGCACGGACCCGCAGCAGCTTCGGCCACGGCGCGTCCAGCAGGTGATTCGACAGCCCATAGACCCCGGGCGGCAGGCGCCGTGCAAACTGGTCCGCCCGGTTGCAGGCATACACGAGGTCGGCGCCGTCGGCCAGCAGCAGGCTGAATCCCGCGTAGCTCAGGGCGTCCATCTCGATGTTGTTAGCATAGTCCCAGGCGGATGCCGGTCCGGCGAGATAATCGACGATCAGGCGGCCGCGCGACGGCGCATTGCGCCGTGGCCGAGCCATTTCCCGGTAGTTGGTGATGACCCCGAAGCGTCGCGCGCGATCCGCGCCCAGCCAGGTACCGCCCGCCTGCACATCGCGGCCAGCTAACAACTCAGCCGGCGGGTCCCAGATACGCAGGGCTTCGGCGGGGCGCGCATGAAATTCGTCGCGGTTCGCCATCACTATCAGGCGGTAGCGCGGGTGCGCACGCCAGGCTGCGACTAACAGACACATGTGGATGTCAGCTCGCGGTGGGATCCGGCGACTGGGCGCGGCGCAGCAGGCGGCGCGCGACTCGCACCGCGATCCAGAGGAACAGCACCACGGCGACCAGCGCCAGCACCGGCATGAAGATCGCGAGCAGCGACAGCAGCAGCGAGCCGCCGAGTTCTCCGGTCGCGACGATGGGATTGCCGAGTCCACCGGTGGTGGCGGTGGACTTCAGGCGGATCAGCGAGCTCAGTCCCTGCGTCAGCCCCGCCGCACCGCCGCCAGCGATGATGGCGGTGGTCCATTTCACCAGCGGTGGCAGGTCAGTCATCACGGCGGCGGCCGCGACCGACCCGGCAACCAGCGCGACCGGTGTCGCGATCACATCGAGCAGATGGTCGACGCCGGGCAGGTAGTAGGCGGCGATTTCCGCGACCGTGGCGATCGCCAGCGCCAGGACGGCCGGCCAGGTGCCGAGCCACTGAAACGACTCTGCCAGCGGCAGTTTCCCCGCCCACGCCGCAATCGCTACGACCAGCAGCGGCAGGAACACCCGCAGACCCACCGCCGCCGCGAGCCCAACGCCGAGCGCGACTGACAACAATGTTTGCGTCAGGTCCATGTCAGCCACGCGCAGGCGCGGTCCAGCGTTGCACGTCCTTGAGCTCCGCGAGCGGCGTGTCCGAACCGGCGTTGAACCATGACTCGACCAGGCGGTAGGAAATGGAAGCCGGCGGCGGCAGCACCGGCGTACCGGATGCGATCTCGGCGCGCGAAAACCAGCGGGCATCCTCGATTTCGGCCGCGCCGCGCGGCGCGGCGCCGGGACGCGCGACCGCGTGAAAACCTAACATCAGCGACGAGGGAAACGGCCATGGCTGCGACGAGTCATAGCGCACCGACTCGACCTCGACCGTGGTTTCCTCGAGCACTTCACGCGCGACCGCATCCTCGAGGCTTTCGCCGGGTTCGACAAAGCCGGCGATGGTCGAGTAGCGGCCGCGCGGCCAGCTGGCCTGGCGACCTAACAAAGCATGCTCGCCGCTGGCGTCGGTGACCAGCACGATGATGGCCGGGTCGAGCCCCGGAAAATGATCGATGCCGCACGCGTCGTTCGTGCACTTCATGACGTGACCCGCGCTGGCACTGCGCGTGGGCGCGCCGCAGGCGCCGCAATGACGATGACGGCTGCGC
>DAIQQI010000228.1:0-5381 GCA_036786925.1 Steroidobacteraceae bacterium | reverse complement strand
TCCATGCCGGTGGTGATGCTGGGTCTGCAGGCCTCGCCTAACGCGGGCGATGAACTGCTGGCGGTCGAAAGCGACCGCAAGGCGCGTGAAGTTGCGCTCTACCGGCAGGGCAAGTTCCGCGACGTCAAACTGGCGAAGGCGGCCACCAGCGCCCAGGACGTGTTCTCGCAAATGGGCGAGGCCAAGGCAGGCGTGGTCAATGTGCTGCTCAAGACCGATGTGCAGGGCAGCGCCGAGGCGCTGCGTGAGGCGCTCAACAAGCTGTCGACCGATGAAGTCCAGGTCAAGGTGATCGCGAGCGGTGTTGGCGGTATCACGGCCTCGGACGTGCAGCTTGCGGCGGCGTCGCGCGCCCTGGTCATCGGTTTCAACACGCGCGCCGATGCCGCGGCCCGCGATGCTGTCAAGGAGACGGGCGTCGAGATCCGCTACTTCAGCATCATTTATGAAGCCATCGATGATGTTAAGCAGCGCATGACGGGCATGCTGGCGCCGGAAGTGCGCGAGTCCATTGTCGGCACGGCGCTGGTGCGCGAAGTGTTCCGTTCCAGCAAGATCGGCCTCATCGCCGGTTGCCTGGTCAGCGAGGGCTTCGTCAAGCGCAATAACCCGATCCGTGTGCTGCGCGACAACGTGGTGATTTTCGAAGGCCAGCTGGAATCGCTGCGCCGCTTCAAGGACGAAGCTAACGAAGTCCGGGCCGGCACCGAGTGTGGTATTGGCGTGAAGAACTACCAGGACGTGCGCGTTGGCGACCAGATCGAATGCTTTGCCCGCGTCGAGGTTGCGCGCACCCTGAATGGTTAAGCGCAGCCGTACCCAGGGGCCGCAGGCGCGCAGCCAACGGCTGATGCGCGTCGAGGCCGAATTGCAACGCGTGTTAGCTGAACTGCTGCGGCGCGAGGTCAAGGATCCGCGGGTCGGCAACGTCACGCTGACCTCGGTGACGGTTGCGCCCGACATGTCGGTCGCGCAGGTCTTCTTTGTGCCCTTTGGCAAAGCGCATTCGCCAGAGGAAGTAGCGGTCGGCCTTGCCAACGCCAGCGGTTTTCTGCGCCGCGAAGTCGGCCAGCGGCTCGAGTTGCGGCACGCGCCGCGGCTGGAATTTCTCTACGACGACAGCCTGGTACGGGCGCTCGAGTTGTCCGAATTGATCGATGGCGCGGTACGTGAGGACCGTGTCAAGCATCGCGACGACTGATCCGGCCCGCGCGCTATGCATGGCCCGTCATGGATGGCCTAGTCCTGCTCGACAAGCCGCTGGGATTGTCGTCGCACAGCGCAACCAACAGGGTCCGGAAACTGTGTGGCGCGGCGCGCGCCGGCCATGTTGGCAGCCTGGACCCGCTGGCGACCGGCATGCTGCCGGTCTGCCTCGGCGAGGCGACCAAGATCGCGGGGCTGGTTGCAAGCCACGACAAGAGCTATCGCTTTACGCTGTTGCTGGGTGCGCGCACCGCCACGGGCGACGCCGAGGGCGACATTGTCGAGCGCCTGCCCGTGCCGCAGCTGGACCTGGCGACGGTTAACGAGGCCCTGGCAGGCATGACTGGGCCCCAGACCCAGGTCCCACCGATGTTTTCGGCGATCAAGCAGGGCGGCCAGCCGCTCTATCGGCTGGCGCGCAAGGGACAGACGGTCGAACGCGAGCCGCGCAACATCCGCATCGACCAGCTGCAATGCACCCAGGTCAGCGGCGCGGTCCTGGAATTTTTTGTTAGCTGCAGCAAAGGCACCTATGTCCGGGTGCTGGGCGAGGATATCGCCCGGGCCCTGGGCAGCTGCGGTCACCTGGTCGCGCTGCGCCGCGACTGGGTCGAGCCCTTTCAGGGACTGCGGATGTGGCAGCTCGAGGAGATCGCGGCCGCACTCGCGGCCAGCAGCCGGGATTTTCTCCTGGCGACGTCGACAGCCCTGCCTTCGATGCCCAGGCTGACGCTGAACGCCGCCGAAGCACGCCGGCTGCTGCAGGGACAGACGATCAGCCGCGTGGCCGCGGCAGCGGGCGCCTGCTGGTTGCAGGATGAGGCCGGCCTCGGGCTGGGCCTCGGCCACGTGGAGAGTTTGGCGCCGGATTCGGGCGCAATCATCCGTCCGCAAAGGATGTTTACCCAGCCATTACCGTAAGTCTCTGTTTATCAAAAGAATTTGGGCTTGTGGCGGGTGCCGCCTGCGGGTAGAATCCGCGCCCGCAAATCAAGATAAAATTTTTAGGAATTCGATACATGACATTGTCCGCGGAAAAGAAGACCGGTTCGGTCTCCCAATTTCAGCGCTCACCTAACGACACGGGTTCGCCCGAAGTGCAAATCGCACTCCTGTCGGAGCGCATCAACGGCCTCGGTGGCCACTTCACGACCCACAAAAGCGATCATGCGTCGCGTCGCGGTCTTGTGAAACTCGTTAATCAGCGCCGCAAACTTCTTGATTACCTCAAGGCTACCAAGCCGGAAAAGTATCAGGACGTTGTCGAGCGTCTGGGTCTGCGTCGCTAACACGACGCAAAGTAAAGTCCGCGCCATTCTTCAATAAAGAATACGGCGCGGCCTTTCGTTCATTTCAGCTTCCAAACCTTTAAGGATTCCTAACGTGGCAGTTCATTCCCGCACGTTCCAGTTCGGTTCACAGCAGGTCACCATCCAGACCGGCGAGCTCGCTCGCCAGGCCGCCGGATCGGTGCTCGTTTCCATGGGCGACACGGTCGTGCTTTGCACGGCCTGCGTCGCCAAGGCCGCTGTGCCCGGCCGCGACTTCTTTCCGCTGACGGTCAATTACCAGGAAAAGACCTACGCCGCCGGCCGCATCCCGGGCGGCTTCTTCAAGCGCGAAGGCCGTCCGACGGAAAAGGAAACCCTTTACTCCCGCCTGATCGATCGCCCGATCCGCCCGCTGTTCCCGGATGGTTTCTTCAACGACGTGCAGGTCGTTGCCACGGTGCTGTCGCTGGATCCGCAGATCGACGCCGATGTCCCCGCCTTGTTAGGTTCGTCGGCGGCGCTGCTGCTGTCAGGCGTGCCGTTCAACGGCCCGATCGCCGCGTCGCGTGTCGGCTACAAGAACGGCCAATACCTGCTGAACCCGTCGGCCGCCGAGCTGGTGGAGTCGGATCTGCACCTGGTGGTCGCGGGCACCAAGGACGCGGTGCTGATGGTCGAGTCCGAAGCCAAGTGCCTGTCGGAAGAGGTCATGTTAGGTGCGGTGGTCTTCGGCCACAAGGAGATGCAGGTCGCGATCAAGGCGATCAACGAAATCGCCGCCGAAGCGCGCAAGGAGCGCATCGAGTGGAAACCCGACAGTTCGCATGCCGAGCTTGATACTGCCGTATCCGGACAGGCCCGCACGCCGTTGTCCGATGCCTATCGCATTACCGAGAAGCAGTCGCGCTACGCCAAGATCAGCGAAATCAAGAAAGCCGTGATCGAAAAGCTCGCGAGCGGCGACGGCGCGAAATTCACCGCCAACCAGATTGGCGATGCGTTCTTCCGTCTCGAAAGCAACATCGTCCGCGAGCGCATCCTGACCGGCGAGCCACGCATCGACGGCCGCGATGCCTTCACCGTGCGTCCGATCACCGTCAAGACCGGCGTCCTGCCGCGTACCCACGGTTCGGCGCTGTTTACGCGCGGCGAAACCCAGGCGCTGGTGGTTACGACGCTGGGCACCGGCCGCGATTCTCAGATCATCGATGCACTGGAAGGCGAGCGCCGCGAGCCCTTCATGATGCATTACAACTTCCCTCCGTTCTCGGTCGGTGAAACCGGCATGATGGGTTCGCCCAAGCGCCGCGAAATCGGCCACGGCAACCTGGCGCGTCGCGGCGTCAAGGCCGTGATGCCTGACATGACCAAGTTCCCGTATGTAATCCGGGTCGTGTCGGAAATTCTCGAGTCCAATGGCTCCTCGTCCATGGCGTCGGTCTGCGGCGCGTCACTGGCGATGATGGATGCCGGCGTGCCGCTCAAGGCGCCCGTGGCCGGTGTCGCAATGGGCCTGGTGCTGGATGGCAGCCGCTACAAAGTCATCACCGACATCCTCGGTGACGAAGACCACCTCGGCGACATGGATTTCAAGGTGGCCGGTACCAAAGAGGGCATCACCGCGCTGCAGATGGATATCAAGGTCGAAGGCATCACGCCCGAGATCATGAAAGTCGCGCTGGCGCAGGCCAAAGACGGTCGCCTGCATATTCTCGGCGAGATGAACAAGGTTCTTTCCACGACGCGCGAGAAGATGTCGGACTACGCGCCCAGCATCATCACGCTGAAGATCGACCCGGAGAAGATTCGCGATGTCATCGGTAAGGGTGGCGCGGTCATTCGCGGCATCACCGAGGAAACCGGCACGACGATCGATATCGAGAGCGACGGCACGGTCAAGATCGCTTCGGTCAGCGGTGCTGCCGGCCGTGAAGCGCTGCGCCGGGTCGAGCTGATCACCGCCGATGTCGAAGTCGGCACGGTCTACGAAGGCAAAGTGGCGCGGCTGATGGATTTCGGCGCGTTTGTCACCATCCTGCCGGGCCGCGATGGCCTGGTGCACATCTCGCAGATTTCCAACGAGCGGGTCGAACGCGTGTCCGACAAGCTCAAGGAAGGCGATTCGGTGCGCGTCAAGGTGCTGGAAGTCGACCGCCAGGGTCGGGTGCGCCTGTCGATGAAGGACGTCGACGCCGCCTGACAGGACTGGTGCGCGGGTTCATGAGCCTCGAGGCCCATGGACCCGCGCGCTACTTGTCGTGATCCTTGTCCTTGCCGCCACCTAACAGCGTGCGGAAGATATCGTCCTGCACCGCGCGCCAGCGCTGGTAATTCTTCTGTGCGATCTGCGTGACCGCGTCGACCGGATCGACGCCGACGACGCCGCGCACTTTGTCGCGGATCTCGCGCTGCTGCGCATCGAACAGCTTCAGGCTCTGTTCCAGGTAGCTGCCGACGACGCTCTGCATGTTGCCGCCGTAGGAACGAATGATCTGCGACAGAAAGTCGCGGCTCATCACCGGTTCCGACGCATGTTCCTGTTCCGAGATCACCTGCAGGAGGATGCTGCGCGTTATGTCATCTTGCGTGGTCTTGTCCAGCACCACGAAATCGACGCGGTCGATCACCAGTTTGCGGATGTCGGCGAGCGTGATATAGCGACTTTCGGCGGTGTCGTACAACCGTCGATTCGGGTATTTCTTGATCACCCGCGGCTCAGCCATGGCGCTACGATAGTACAGCCGGGGCAAAACCCCAAGCAGATTTGTTAGCGTGCTGCGGCGACCGAGCGGATGCCGGCAAATTTTGCCGGGGACCAGTGACGGATGGCATGCTGAACAATAGTACCTGTCTGGACTTGTTCCAAGTCGTCCGGCGTATCCTGCTGCAGCAGTCTGAGCGCGG
>DAIQQI010000227.1:0-5398 GCA_036786925.1 Steroidobacteraceae bacterium | reverse complement strand
ACTCGCCCGGCTTCGCGCCCGCCCTGACAATGCTGAAGTGATCGCGCAGCGCCGCCGCGTTAGGCGCCTTCTCGAGGCGCTGGCAGAAGCCCGGCGTGTCCTGGATATCGGCCGGATAAAGGCCCGAGCGCTTCGCAGGCTTAGGCTCGATCGCGCTGCACAGCGGATCGTTCTCGGTCCTCGGCGCTTCGCAGAACGGCGACTGGTTGCGATGGAACAGTGCGCGGCTCGCGGCATCGTCCTTCGGGATGCTGGTGTCCAGACCGAACGCGCCCGTCTGGCGCGCGTACAGGCGCTCGATCAATTTCGCGGCCTGCATCAGGTGGCCCACCATCGCGCGCTCGGCGGCGCTGTCCTTGCTCAGGTCGGTACGCACCAGTGTCGGTGCGCTCTGCGCGAGTTCCTCACGCACCAGCTGCAGCCGGCGCGGCGCATCCGCGGCGGCTGGCGCCTGCAGCGTCGCGTAGGCCGCGAGGAAGCGCGGCGTGAATGCACCCGCGGCATCGACCCACAGCGACGCGTCGTCATCCGGCCATCCCCACAGCACCGCGAACTCGTCAGGCTGCAGGACGCCATCGCCGTTAGCATCCTCGCGCCAGAAGAACGGCAGGAAGTGCTCGGCCGCGCGCGTGTTGAACTCGATGCGCGGAATGGCGTTGAGCGCGGCAGGGGCCTTGGGCTGCTGCGGCGGCGCGCAGGCGCTCAACAGTCCGAGCGCGAGGCCCGCCGGAACGACGATGCGGGACAACGACGACATACGGGTAACTCCAGGGCGCTGAAGATCAGGATCGCGAGTATATCGTCCGCCCGTCGTCTCAGAACTCCTTACGCACAGTCAGGCCATAGGTCCGCGGCTGGTTCGGGTAACCCGAAAAGCTGCCCGCCTGCGCCACCGACGGGAATGCGCTCATGAGGTAGTTGTCGTCAGTCAGGTTGCGGCCCCACACCATGGCCTGCCAGCCATTGCGCGAGAACCCGATGCTGGCATTGAGGGTCTTCGTTTCCCGTGACGCGATGCTCGCCAGCACGTTCTCGACTGACTGCACGTTGTCGGTGAAGAGATAGTCCGCGCGCGCAAAGCCATCGACACTGCCGACCGACCAGTTGTAGGTCAGGGCAGTCGAGACGCTGTAGTCGTTGACACCGGCCGGCTTGGTCCCGGTCAGATCCGTCGGGCCAGTCGGGCCCGCGGCGCCCACGTACGAGTCGTAGACCGGATCGAGGAACGTGCCCGAAACATCCAGCTGCCAGTGGTCGGCGAACTTGTACTGGGTTTCGATTTCCACGCCCTTGGTCGACTGCTTGCCCGCGTTAGCTAACACAAAGCCCGTGCCGACAAAGATGTTCGACTGGAAGTCCTTGATCTCCTGCTGGAACACCGCAACGTTCACCGCGAAATGCGGCCAACGACCCTTTAGTCCGAGCTCATAGACGGTGGATTCTTCGGGATTTGCCAGGCGCGTGCCGTAGCGACCGTAGTACGGGTTAACGGCTCCGCCCAGGGGGGTGCGATCCGGGGTCGCGGGCGGCAGCGGCCGGCTGTCGCGCGACAGATTCCACGAGCTCGCCTTGAAACCGGTCGACACGCCGGCATATGCGTTCAGGTTGTCGCTGAACTCATAGGCGACGCGCGCGGTATAGGTAAGCTTGCTGTCGGAGGACCGGCTGCCGAAGGGCACGATCGGATAGAGGAACTGCAGCGGGTAGAGCCCGAGCAGCTGGTTGCACACCGGGCCGCTGGTCGGCGTGCAGGGCCGCACGCTCGCGAGGTCCGCGGCCTGCGCCTGCGCCGGGAACGCGGCAAAGTTGGCTGGTGTTGGCGCCTGGCCCCCGGTCAGCGCACCAAAAATCTGCGCGAAACCGATCTGCACGAAGTTCAGGGCGGAGAACGTATCGTTGTTGAACTGCGTCAGTGTCACTGTCTTCTTGGTGTCCGTGTAGGCGACGCCTCCCGTGAGCGTCAGATGCTCAGCGACGTTGAAGTCGAGCTGACCGAACAGCGTGTAGGCATCGTTGTCTTGCGTGCCGAATACCGCGCCACCAGTGCCGTTCCTGAAGAAGGTGCCGTTAGGAATGCCGAGCGCCCCTTCGAGCAACGAGAAAGTCGCGGGGTTGCCCGTCAGCAAGCCGGCATACGGGCGAAACGCGGGACCGTACAGAATGTTCTGGTTGTACTTCACCTTTTCGGTGAAATAGTACGCGCCGATCAAGCCGCGCACCTTGCCCTTGTTGTCGTAGGCGAGGCGCAGTTCCTGCGTGATGGTGTCGATCTTCTGGTCGTTCTGGTTGGTCGGCACCAGGTCCGCACTGGTGAAGTCGGTGTCATAGTTGAACCCCGCCTTCTGACTGCGCGATGACGTGATCGACGTGAGCTCGTAAGCGTCGTTCAACTTCCAGTTGACGTGGGCGGAAATGCCGCTGTTCTCAACCGAGTTGAACGGCACGGCGTTGAAATATGCCGAGCGATCGAAGGGGGCGCCGGTGTAGATCCTGCCGCCCACCGCATTCACGGCGGCCCCGGTCGGCCCGTTCACCAGGTTCACGACGCCGCAGCAGATTTCATCGATCTTGCTCTTGTCCGCGATCAGACGCACCGAGAAATTATCGTTCGCATTCCACAGCAGCTGGCCGCGCAGGTCCCAACGGTCGCGATCGTTGATCTTGAGACCGTTATTGAGTTCCGAGAAATAACCATCGCGCTGGTTACGGCTGGCGGCCAGGCTGAAGGCGATCTTGTCCGATATCGGTCCGGTGACCTTGCCCTTGAACGCTTTCTCCGAATAATTGCCGACCGTCGCTTCGACATTGCCGCCAAAAGTAAACGAAGGCTTTTGCGTGGTGACGCTGATCACGCCTGCCGAGGCATTCTGCCCGAACAGGGTGCTCTGCGGGCCGCGCAGCACTTCGACGCGTTGTACATCGACGAGGTCGCCGATCTGCGAGGCTGAGCGTGAACGGTACACACCGTCGATGAACACGCCCACCGAAGACTCGATGCCGGGGTTGTTAGCACCGTTGCCGAAGCCGCGGATCAGGAAATTGGTTTGCGTCGAGGTCTGCAACTGCGACACGCGCAGCGAGGGCACGATCGTGGCCAGATCCATCACGTCCTGGATCGATGCTTTCTGGATGGTTGCCGCTGAGGTCACCGTGACGGCGACCGGCACATCCTGCAGGGTCTGTTCACGCTTGCTGGCGGTGACCACGATTTCGTCGAGTTCGCCCGCGTCCTGATCCTGCGCGACAGCATTACCGGAGGAAAATGTCAGTGCTGCCAGCAGGCAGGCGCTGAACGGGCCGATATTGGAAAATGACTTCATAGACAAAAACCCCTTCTTAGGAATTGACCGGCCGCAAGGGACGGCTGAATCCGCACAGTTACTAATATCGTTAGTGTCCTCTGGAAACAGGCTGGCGACAAGCACCCGGCCCCGGAAAGGCGTCTTTTCGGTGGGGGCGATCAGCGTTTGGCGGCCGATCGCCTGACCCGGCGCCTAACTTAACGCCTAACAAGGCCGGGTCGGTTTTACGAATGAGTCTTGCCGAGTTCTTGATCAGGCCTCAAGCAGTACCTCGCGCAAATTCGATAATTTCGGCTTGTGGACCGTTATACTTAAGAGGTTAAAGGTCGCGGGTTGCGCTTTGCGCCACCTGCTAATATTCACCCATTCGCGCTGCGGCAGGAACCGGTCTTTCAGAAGCAAATTGATTGTACAATCAACAAGTTAGACAACCTCGCCGCACCCCGATCGCTCCGCCACATTCTCAACTAACAGAAACCGCCCATGTTGCAACGTATTCGAGACACGCTCAAGAGCAGCAAGACCCTGCAGTACATCGTGTTGCTGCCCTTGATCCTGGTATTTGCGGCCTGGGGCGCCTATGGCGTGGTGGAGATGGATTTTTTCGGCGCCACGGACTACGCCGCCAAGGTCGATGGCGAGACCATCCCCCGCGCCAAGGCCACCGAGGCCTGGAGCAATCGGCTCTCGGATTGGCAGCGGCGCTTTGGCGGTGAACTGCCCGCGTCGGAACAAAAACGCCTGCAGGAAAACTTGTTAGAGGGCCTGGTGCGCGAACGCTTGTTGAGCGATCGCGCTTTCGACCGCGGCTATCGCGTATCCCGCGAAATCGTCAACGAGCAGGTGCAGAACGAGCCCGCATTCCAGATCGAAGGCAAGTACAACGACGGGCGCGCGCTGTCGGTGCTGGCGCAGATTGGCATGACCCAGGACGCCTACCTCGAGGACCTGCGCGCGCGGCTGCGCAACCGCGAATTGCAGCGCGGCGTCGAGGTTTCCAATTTCCTGACGGCGCCGGAATTGCAGCGGCGCCTGACGCTCGAGGACGAGCAGCGTGAAGTCGCCGTGCTGAATTTTCCGGCCGACAAATACGCCGGCGCCACGCCCGACGATGCGGCCCTGCAGGCCTGGCTAACAAAGCATGCGGCCGACTACCAGACACCCGAGTCCGTGCGCCTCGCGTACGCCGAGCTGCAGCTCGCGCAAGTGGCCGCCAAGGTGGTGGTGACCGACAACGACCTGCGCGATCTTTACCAGCAGAACAAGGTGCGCTACGTGACGCCGGAGCGGCGGCGCGCACGGCACATCCTGATTGCAGCGACCGGCGCCGACACCGCCAAGGCGCAGGCCAAGGCGCAGACTCTCTACCAGCAGGCCGTGAAACCGGGCGCGGATTTTGCCGCGCTGGCGCGCGTCAGCTCCGAGGACAGCCAGACCGCTGCGCAGGGCGGCGACCTCGGGTGGCAGGAACGCACCGAAGGCGATGTGACGCCCGAGCTGACCCAGGCCATTTTCAGCCTGCAGCCAGGCGCCGTGGCGGCGCCGGTGCAAACGCGCTTCGGCTTTCACGTCGTCAAGCTCGATGAAATCCAGGCCGGGCGGGCGCGCAGCTTCGAGGAAGCGCGCGCGGATCTCGACACCGAGTTTCGCAATCGCACCGCGTCCAGCCAGTTCGGCGACCTGCAGGAACAGCTGCAGCAGCGCATCGAAGGCGGCGGCGCCAGCCTCGCCGATCTGGCGAAGGAATTCGGTCTCACGAGCGGCGCGGTGGAGACCTTTGCGCGCGGCACGGGCGGCGGTTTGTTAGGCAGTAATCCCGATCTGGATACCGCGGTGTTCGCACCGCGCGCGCTCGAGCAACGCCGCATCAGCGGTCCGGTCGCACTCGGCGATGAGCGCATCGTCATTTTCCGTGTCGAGGAACATCGCAAGCCCACGCTCAAGCCGCTGACAGAGGTGCGCGACGCGGTCGTTGCGGCGGTACGCAAGGAGCAGGGCACGGCAGCGGCGCAGGCGGCCGCCCAGGCGGCGCTGCAGCGGATCAATGCCGGCAGCGAGAGTGTCGAGGCGCTGGCGAAAAGTCAGGGCCTGAAGCT
>DAIQQI010000226.1:0-5402 GCA_036786925.1 Steroidobacteraceae bacterium | reverse complement strand
GCCGGCGTACGCCGATGACCGGAATTTCCTCCCGGTCACTGCTGGCCGGCGCGTTACCTGCAACAGGAGCCGCTTGCGCCGCAGCAGCCAGATCGGCGGCCAGAATGCGGCCGTCGGGACCGCTGCCTGCCACCGCCTTGAGGTCAATGCCCGACTCGCGCGCTTCGCGCCGTGTGCGCGGCGAGGCCTTGGGGCGGGAATCAGTGCTCGCAGCGCTCGCGCTGGCGCTCTGCGTCCTGGCTGCCGGAGCCGGCGCAGCCAGCGGCGGTGTTAGCCGCGGGCTCGACGCTGCCGGGACTGCTGCAACGGCTGCCGCATCAGTTTCGATGACCACCAACTCCGCGCCGACCGACACCACGTCGCCCGGCTTGCCACCTAACGACACCACCCGGCCGCTGACCGGCGACGGTACTTCGACGACCGCCTTGTCGGTGGACATTTCCGCGATTGGCGAGTCTTCGGCAATGACATCGCCGACCGCAACGCGCCAGGCGACGATTTCAGCGGAAACGGTGCCTTCGCCGAGATCCGGCAATTTGAAGATATGACGACTCATGCCGCGCGCATCAGTTTTTCCAGCGCCAGCTTGACGCGGGTCTTGCCCGGAAAATAGTCCCATTCAAACGCATGCGGATACGGCGTGTCCCAGCCCGCGACCCGCAGGATCGGCGCCTCCAGGTCCCAGAAGCATTCTTCCTGGATCGACGCCGACAACTCGGCGCCAAAACCCGCGAACCCCGTGGCTTCGTGCACGATCAGGCAGCGTCCGGTCTTCGACACCGAGGTCGCCAGCGTGTCGATATCGAGCGGCGCGATGCTGCGCACATCGACGACTTCCGCGTCCAGCCCCAGGTCGCTGGCCGCGGCCAGGCAAACATGCACCATGGTGCCGTAGGTAACGATGGACAGCGCCGCACCCTGCCGCACGACGTTAGCCTTGCCGATCGGCACGGTGTAGTAACCCTCGGGTACCTGGCCGCCGGGGTGGGCATTCCAGCCTATCGCCGGCTTGTCTGGATCACCGTCAAACGGGCCGTTATAGATTCGCTTCGGCTCGAAAAATATCACCGGGTCATCGTCTTCGATCGATGCTAACAGCAAGCCCTTGGCGTCGTACGGCGTCGACGGCATCACGACCTTGATGCCGCATACGTGCGCAAACAGCACCTCGGGGCTCTGCGAATGCGTCTGGCCGCCGCGGATCCCGCCGCCACAGGGTGTTCGGACGGTGACCGGCGCCGGGAATTCGCCGGCGCTGCGATAACGCAGCCGCGCCAGCTCACTGACGATCTGGTCGTAGGCGGGATAGATATAGTCGGCGAACTGGATTTCGGCCACCGGCCGCAGGCCATTAGCCGCCATGCCGATGGACGCGCCGACAATGCCGCCCTCGGCGATCGGCGTATCGATGACGCGGTGGGTGCCGTATTTCTTCTGCAGCCCCTCGGTCACGCGAAACACGCCGCCGAAATACCCGACGTCCTCGCCTAACACCACGACGCGCGGATCGCGCTCCATCGCGATGTTCATGGCGGAATTAAGCGCCTGGACCATGTTCATCTGCTTGACGTTCATCTGCTCGATGCCAGTCTGTTTGGCGGCGTCGCTGACGTCGTTCATGGCGCACCGGCCTTGTTGCGCATATGGATCGCGCGTTCTTCATGCAGCTGCTGCGCCTGTTTCTCAAGTCGCGGCGTGCGCTCCTTGTACACATCATCGAACATCAGCGCCGGATCGAGCGACGGACCCTGCTGCAAAGTGCCGTAGCTGACCGCCTCTTTCCACTGCGCAGCTACGTGCGCTTCGAGCTCCGCGGTCAGCGCGACGTGCTGATCCTCGGACCAGGCGCCGAGGGCCACCAGGTGCTGCTTGAGGCGCATGACCGGATCACCTAACGGCCAGTGCTCGTAATCGTCCTTGGGCCGGTAGCGCGATGGATCATCACTGGTCGAATGCGCGCCGGCGCGGTAGGTCACATGTTCGACCAGCGTCGGTCCATGACCTTCGCGGGCGCGCGCTGCCGCCCAGCTCATGACCGCATGCACTGCCAGAAAATCATTGCCGTCGACGCGGATGCCGGCAATGCCGGCGCCGGGGCCGCGCGCCGCAAAGGACTTCTGCTCGCCGCCGGCGAAGCCCTGGAAGGTTGAAATCGCCCACTGATTGTTCACGACATTGAGAATGACCGGCGCGCGATATACCTTGGCGAACAACAACGCGTGGTGGAAGTCGGCCTCGGCGGTACTGCCTTCGCCGAGCCAGCTGGAGGCTATGTGGGGCTCGCCCTTGATCGCCGACGCCATCGCCCAGCCGACCGCCTGTGGGAACTGGGTGGCAAGATTGCCGGAGATGCTGAAAATGCGGCGCGCCTTGCTGTGGTACATGACGGGCAGCTGGCGGCCGCGGCACATGTCGCGGGAATTCGACAGCAGCTGGCACATCATCTCGACCAGCGGCATGTCGCGCGCAATGAAGAGTCCCTGGTTGCGGTAGGACGGAAACAACATGTCGTCCGCAGCCAGCGCCATGCCGGCCGCCACGGAAACCGCCTCTTCGCCGAAGGACCGCACGTAGAAGGTAATGCGTCCCTGGCGCTGGGTGCGCTGCATGCGATCATCAAAAATACGTGTTAGCAGCATGTAGCGCAGGCCGCGCTGCAACTCGGCCGGTGCCAGGCCCGGGTCCCAGGGACCGACCGCCTGGTGCCGATCGTCGAGCACGCGCACCAGTTCCTCGGCCAGATCCGCGGTGTAGGGCACCGGTACGTCGATCGGCGGCTTGCGCACCGCGCCCGCGGGCGACAGGCGC
This sequence comes from Steroidobacteraceae bacterium, assembly GCA_036786925.1. Classification (GTDB taxonomy): domain Bacteria; phylum Pseudomonadota; class Gammaproteobacteria; order Steroidobacterales; family Steroidobacteraceae; genus UBA964. The sequence continues at coordinate 2,594 of DAIQQI010000226.1, read as the reverse complement.
ACGTAACTGAAGTCCGGCGCCTCGCCTGGCCGCGCCGGGACCAGGGGCATGTGAAAGCTCGCGTTGTTTGCCATAGCTAAGCCTACCGCTGTCGAAACGATTAATGCTGCGCGATCGCACTTGCAGCCCGGCCAGTCAATGGATAGATTAACCTACTGAAACTATAAGTTGGATATTCTATCTATGAAACTGGATCGGCTTGATATTGGTATCCTAAAGCAGCTGCAGAAGGACACGACGATATCCACAACCGACCTCGCCGAGTCGGTCGGCCTGTCGCAGTCACCCTGCTGGCGCCGGGTCAACCAGCTCGAGGCCAGCGGCGTCATCAAGCGCCGGGTCGCGCTGTTAGCTCGCGAAAAACTGGGCCTCGAGGTGCTGGTGTTCGTGCACGTCAAGCTGACCAGCAACGGCTGGCAGAGCCTGCCGAAGTTCAAGCAGAAGGTCGTCAGCTTCCCGGAAGTGATCCAGTGCTTCGTGCTGATGGGCGATATCGATTTCATTTTGTTAGTCGCGACGCGCACCATCGACGACTACAACAGCTTCGTGCAGAAAAAACTGGCGCAGGTCGAAGGCGTACATTCGATCGACTCGCGCATCGTGCTCGAGGAAACCAAGAACACCACCGAGTTGCCGTTAGACCTTGTGGTCGAGTCCTGACCAGTTCTTCAGCAGGTAGTCTTCCGCCACTTGCTGCCGCTCCTCCACCGTGGGTCCGGCGTGCAGCACCGTGAAATTGGCAGGCAAGCCGCGCCGGATCAATTCGTCCTGCTCGGTGAGATCCGGCTTGCCGAGCCAGCGCGTCAACGTTGCCGGCACCTTGACGCGGGTGATCAGCTGGTGCTTCGCGGTATAGAACGCCGGCCGGTAGGCCGCCGCGTAATTCGTCCCGGCTAACACATAGTCGACAAAACTGGCCTGGATCTGCTCTACCGGCGGCAGCGAGGTCCTGATGCGATCCCTGGCGTCGGTGGAGTGCCAGGGCGAGAACAGCGACAACGACGACACCATGTGCCAGAGGGTCATCAGGTGACTGCCGTCGCGCTTCGGCGTGACATCCGGAAAATAATCCTCCAGCATTTTATCGAGATCCGCATCCTCCTTGTGTCCGGCCGTGTCCAGCATGCAGATCGCGCAGCGCTCCGGATGCGCATACGCGAACAGGTGCGCGATTTCCGCGCCAGTCGCGTTGCCATAGAATGCCGCCTTCTGGATACCTAACGCATCGAGAAACTCGCGATACAGCGGCACGTAGTCCTCGAGCTGCGGGGTGGCCGGATTTCCGGGCAGCGGGTCGGACTGGCCGTAGCCCGGCGTATCGACCGCAATGGCGGTGAAATTCTTCGCGAGCCGCAGCGCCATCGGCACCGAGAAGCGGCTCGACTGGGGCGAGGGGTGCAACAGGATGACCGGTGGACCGCTGCCCGCGATCCGGTAGTGCATCTGGCCGCCACTCGCGAGGTTGGCGTAGGCGCGCAGCATTCTCATCGCAACTCCACCCGGGGAACGAACTCAAGGACCCTTCGGTCACATTTAACGGTCTTCATGTACTTTTGCCCACAGGGCCGACAGAATTCAAGCTATGGAAGATACCGTAACTCCGCTGTGGCGTCGCCGCAGCACTCTGATCATTGCGCTCACGATTGTCATCGCCCTGGTGCTCTGGCGCTGCGTCGGCAGCAAGGCGCCAGCCCAGTCGTTTGCGACCGTACCGGCCACCCGCGGCGACCTGGTCGCCAAGGTCACCGCCACCGGCACGCTGTCCGCGGTGGTCACCGTCGAAGTCGGCAGCCAGGTCTCAGGGCGCGTGCAGAGCCTGTTTGCGGACTTCAACACGCAGGTGAAGAAAGGCCAGCGCATCGCCAAGATCGATCCGGCGCTGTTCGAAGCGCAGGTGGCACAGGCGCAGGCTAACGTGAGCGCGGCCCGCGGCAATATCCTGCGACTGCAGGTGCAGGCTGACGAAGCGCGCCGCCTGGCCAAACGCTCAGCGACGCTGTTCGAGCAGAAGATCATTTCCGAGAACGACCGGGACTCGACGGAGTCCAGTGCGAATGCAGCCGTCGCAGCGGTTGCGCAGGCGCGCGGTCAGCTCGATCAGTCGTTAGCCGCGCTGCGCCAGGCGCAGACGAACCTGCGCTACACGGACATTCTGGCGCCGACCGACGGCATCGTCATTTCGCGCCAGGTGAATGTCGGGCAAACCGTGGCCGCCTCGTTGCAGGCGCCGGTCCTGTTCACGATCGCGCAGGATCTGCGCGCCATGGAAGTGCACACCAACGTCGCCGAGTCCGACATTGGCCGGCTCAGCGCCGGCATGAAGGCCTCGTTTACGGTCGACGCCTATCCGGGCGAGCGCTTCAAGGGACGCATCCGCGAAATCCGCAATGCACCGCAGACGGTGCAGAACGTGGTCACCTATGACGCGGTGGTCGAAGTGTCGAACGCGGAGCTGAAACTGAAGCCCGGCATGACCGCAACCGTGACGGCAACGACCGCAGAGCGCAAGGACGTGCTGCGCGTACCTAACACGGCGCTGCGCTTCGAGCCGCCCGCGGAAAATGCCGGCAGCGCGAATCGCGGCGGCGCAATGC
>DAIQQI010000478.1:0-1650 GCA_036786925.1 Steroidobacteraceae bacterium | reverse complement strand
CGCGGTAACCGACAGTGGCGGCACGAGTTACACCTTTCCGGCGGGTGCGTTCCGCTTCCCGCTGGTTGCCCCGGGCAATTACCAGCTCATCGTCGAGCCGCCGGCCGGTTATGCGGCACCGAGCCTGGCGCCGCCGGCCAGTCTTGTTAGCCTGCCCGGCGCACCGTTCCGGATTCAGCCCGGTTCCTTCGGAGCGGCGTTTACGGTTCTCGCGCCGGCCGGCGCTGCCCTCGATGTCCCGGTCGATCCCGCCAGCGGCGTCCTGACGCTGGCCAAGACCGTGAGCGTGGCGGCTGCGGCACTGGGTGACACGGTTGAGTTCCAGCTGCGCGTGACCAACGGCGATACGCGCGCGGCGGCGCGCAACGTGGTCATTGACGATCAACTGCCGCAGGGCATGCGCCTGCGCGACGGCTCGGTGCGCGTCAACAACCAGCGAACTGCCGACCCGGTGCGGTCCGCGGACGGCCGCTCGCTGCGGTTTGACCTGACGTTGATCGCGCCCGGCCAGACGGCGACCGTGCGCTATGTCGTCGACATCGTGCCGGCGGCGGGCGCGCGTGAAATGATCAACACTGCCCGGGCGCGCGCGCCGAACGACGTGCTGTCTAACATCGCAAGCGCCCGTGTCACCCTGCGCGAGGACTTTTTTGCCAGCCGCGGATTCATCCTCGGCCGCGTGCAGCGTGGTGGCTGTGAGCGCGGGCTGCCGGCGGGCGATGGCCAGGCTAACGTGCGCATCTACCTGGAAAATGGTCGTTACGCGGTGACCGATGCCGGCGGACGGTTTCACTTCGAGGATGTGACGCCGGGCTCGCATGTCGTGCAGCTGGACACCGCGACGGTTCCTGAATCGCTGCAGCTCAAGGTCTGCGACCGCAATGTCCGCGACGCCGGCCGCGACTACTCGCGGTTCGTGGAGTTGCGCGCCGGCGAAATGCAACAGGTCAATTTTGCACTCATCGAGCGGCCCGCGCCCGAGGGTTCGGTGCAGCTCCAACTTCAGACTGAATCGACGTCTGATGAGCAATATCGGCACCAGCTGCGCGTCACGGCTTCCGCCATTGCGGTGCGCAACGCGCGACTGATGGTCATGTTGCCGGACACGCTGGTACCCGCAGAGGCCGGCGCAGTCCTGTCCGAGGGTGTCTGGTCGCAGCCATTGGGCGACTTGCGCGCCGGTGAAGTCCGCGAGATCACGCTGCTGACGCAGCGCAAGCTGGCGACGGCAACCGAAACCGCGGCTGCAGCAGTGGTACGCGCGGTTGTGATGTACGACACCGCCAGCGCGAGCGGTCAACGAACGGCGCCTGCGGTCAACACGCTGGGCGCCAGCGGCATGGACAGCGCGCCGGAGGCGGCCAAGTTGCAGGACACGGTCAGCGCGCGGACTGTCGGCGCATGGCGGGTGGCCGTGACTCCCGCGGCCGCGCTGGCCGGTGCGCCTGTCAGCGCCAGGCCCATCGAACCGACGATCGATGTCCAAAAACTCACGGCGGAGTTCCTGATGTTGCAGCCGCTCGCGGACTCGGTGCCGTCGATCGCGAGCATCAAGGTCGCCATCGCGCACGCCTATGGCACGCACATCGACCTGCGTATCAATGGCGAGGCCGTGTCGAACCTGAATTTCGACGGCACCGAAACCAACGC
>DAIQQI010000225.1:0-5422 GCA_036786925.1 Steroidobacteraceae bacterium | reverse complement strand
CGTAAGCCCGCGCTCCGGTACTGTTGCCGGCACCACCGACTTGTTAGCACGGCTCGCGCAGCGCGGCCTGGTGATCGACCAGCGCGGCCCGTCGCTGCGCATTGCCCCTGCGCCGTTCTTCAATTCCTTTGCGGAATGCCTGTCCTGCGCTGACTGGATGCGCAGCGAACTGACCGGGCCGGGCTGAATGCGAACCAGCGCGCCACTGCAGATCGTCGGCGCCGGGCCGGCTGGCAGCCTGCTCGCGCTGCTGCTCGCGCAGCGCGGCTGCCGCGTGCGCCTGTTCGAGAAACGCCCGGATCCGCGCGGGCGGGCGGCCGATGGCGGCCGTTCCATCAACCTGGCGCTGGCCGCGCGCGGCCTGAAGGCACTGGAAGCGGCTGGCCTCGGCGCAACCGTTCGTCCGCTGATGATGCCGATGCCGGGCCGTATCGTGCATGACCCGGAAGGCCGGGTTGAGCTGCAAGCATATGGCCAGGCTGCGCACGAAGTGATCTATTCGGTTTCGCGGGCGCGACTCACTAACACGCTGGTTGCCGCCGCCGCCGCACATCCGGCCATCGAGATCCGCTTTGAGCAGGAGCTGATCGGCGTCTCACCCGCGACCAACACGCTGTTTTTCCGCGACCTCAGGAGCGGCACGGCCTATGAATGCGCACTCGCGGCGACGATTGCCACCGATGGCGCCGGCTCCGCGGCGCGCCTGTCGCTGGCGGCGGGCGGCTGGCTGCAATCGCAGGAAGATCTGTTAGATCATGCCTACAAGGAACTGACGATTCCCGCGCGGGACGGCCGCTACACGCTGGACCCTGCGGGCCTGCACATCTGGCCGCGCCAGGATTTCATGCTGATCGCGTTGCCCAATCCCGACGGCAGCTTTACCGCGACTCTGTTTCTCAATGCCAAGGGCGGTACTGCCAGTTTCGCCGCGCTGGCCGCGGCGCCCATGACGGCGCGCCAGTTCTTCGTGCGCGAATTCCCCGACGTGCTGGCACTGATGCCGGATTTCGACGCCGAGTTCAACCGCCATCCGCTCGGCATCCTCGGCACGGTGCGCGCCAGCCGCTGGCATGTCGGCGGGCAGCTGCTTTTGTTAGGCGACGCCGCGCATGCGATCGTGCCGTTCCACGGCCAGGGCATGAACTGCGCGTTTGAGGACTGTCTCGCGTTGCGGGACCTTTTCGATCAACAGCTGGACTGGGCCACGGTGTTCGCGGCTTTCGAGGCCGAGCGCCGCCCGCAGGCCGAGGCGATTGCGCGCATGGCGCTGGAGAATTACCAGGAAATGCGCGATGACGTGCTGGACCCGGAGTTCCTGGCGGAACGCGATCTGGCGCGGGCGCTGGAACGGCTGTACCCGGGCCGGATCATCCCGCGGTACTCCATGGTGATGTTCCACCCGGAAATTCCCTATGCGACGGCGTTCAGGCGCGGCGCGATGCTGCAGGAGTGCGTACGGACGCTGCGGCGCGCCGCTGGCGGCGCCCGGCCTGATGCGGCCGCGGACCCCGCCGCGCTCGCCGCGCACCCTGCCGTGCGCGAACTGCTCGAAAGCCTGCCCGCGCCCTAGCAGGCGACAGCAGCCGCATCAGCGCGGCAAGGTGCCGGCGCGTTCCAGCGTGCTGAAGCTCATCGGGTAGACATGCCGCGCGTCAGCCGGATGATGTTCCCGGGCGGATTCCCGCCACTCAGCCGGATCCAGCGCCGGAAAATGCACGTCCCCATCTACTTCGGCCTCGACCCGGGTCAGCTCGATTTTGTTAGCTAACGGCAGCGCTGCGCGGTAGATCTCGGCGCCGCCGATCACCATGACCTCGGGCTCCTGCCGGCACAGCGCCAACGCGGCTTCCAGGCTGGCGGCAACCTCGATCCCCGGTGCGGCGAACCGCGGGTCACGCGTGACGACAATGTTGCGCCGCTGCGGCAGGGGCCGGCCGATGGACTCGAAGGTCTTGCGGCCCATGACCACGGTCTTGCCGAGCGTCAAGGCCTTGAAGCGCCTGAGATCATCGGGCAGCCGCCACGGCAGCCCGCCCGCGCGACCGATCACGCCGCGCAAGTCCATCGCGACCACGAGTGTCACTGCCGTGGCTGGCACAGCGGTCAAGTTCAGCTCCGGTGATGCGGGCTGCGCTTGTGCGCGTGGGCTTTTTTCTTCGCGGCCTTGCGCTTCTTCGCAACCGGTCGCTTCGCCGGCCAGAGCATCGTGCCGCGGCACTTGGCAGCGCCGCAGCGGCAGGCATAGATCTCATCGATGTTAGGCGGATCGTCTTTTTCGCGCCCGATCTCGTAGTCGTAGCCGAGTTCTTCGCCCCGCGCAATGTCGCGTACGGCCTCGATATACACGCGTCTTTTCTCGATGGTCGATTCGCAATTGCCGTCGCAGTTGTGATTGATGAAGCGCGCCTCGTTGCCGCCGACCGCGGCATCGATGACGGTGCGCGTGTCGACAATGAACAGGAAGGTGTGGTTGTCGTTTTCGTCGTGATCCTCGTAGCGTTCATCCGCGGCCTGGTGGGAGATCCGCTCGCCCACGTATTCAATGATGCGCGTGCCCTTGGGGATATCGCGCAGCGCGAACACGCCGCTGCCATGAATGGGCGAGTTACGAACTTTAATCATCGGTTTCTTCATTACATTCCTCAAAATAGCTCGATCAAGCTGACGAAAAGATCCACCGTCAGACCGCGACGGGCGCCTTGATGGCGGCGTGCGACTGGTAGTTGACGATGCGGAAATCGTCGTAGTTATAGGAAAAAATATCCGGCGGCCGCCTGAGAATCTCCAGTGCCGGCAGCGGCAAGGGCTTGCGCGACAGCTGCAGGTCCGTCTGCTCGAGGTGATTCAGATACAGATGGCAGTCGCCGCCCGTCCACACGAAATCGCCCGGCCGCAGGTCGCATTGCTGGGCGACCATCAGGGTCAGCAAGGCGTAGGACGCGATGTTGAACGGCACGCCGAGAAAAAGGTCGGCGCTGCGCTGGTAGAGCTGGCAGGACAGCTTGCCGTCAGCGACATAGAACTGGAACAGCGCGTGACAGGGCATCAGCGCCATCTGCTCGAGCTCGCCGACATTCCACGCGCACACCATGATGCGGCGCGAATAAGGATTGCTGCGCAGCTGCCGCATCACCTCGGCAATCTGGTCGATGTGCCGGCCGTCCGGCGCGGGCCAGCTGCGCCACTGGCGCCCATACACCGGCCCGAGCTCGCCCTGCGCATCGGCCCACTCATCCCAGATGGTCACGCCGTTGTCGCGCAGGTACTTGACGTTGGTGTCACCGCGCAGAAACCACAGCAGTTCGTGAATGATCGAGCGGGTGTGCAGCTTCTTCGTCGTGACCATCGGAAAGCCGGCCGCCAGGTCGAAGCGCAACTGCGCGCCAAATACCGACAGCGTGCCGGTGCCGGTGCGATCCTCGCGGCGCGCGCCCTCGTGACGCACCCGATGCAGTAAATCGAGATACGGCTGCATGCGGACCTAACGGGCGGGTGCGACTGCGAAATTACCGCTCGCCGTGGGCCGGCGATACGCGTACCACAGCATGATGATGCCGCTCAGCACCATGGGCAACGACAACAAATGCCCCATGGTCAGCCAGTCGCCCGCGAGGTAGCCGATCTGCACGTCCGGCACGCGCCAGAACTCCACCGCGATGCGCGCGCAGCCGTACAGGATCAGGAACAGACCCGACGGCGCCAGTTGCGGCCGCGGCTTGCGCGTAAAAATCCACACCACCGCGAACACCAGCAGGCCCTCGAGCACCGCTTCATAGAGTTGCGTCGCGTGCTTCGGCACGCCATCGACGACCATGGCCCAGGGCACGTCGGTCGGCTTGCCCCACAGCTCGCCATTGATGAAGTTGCCGATGCGCCCGAAAAACAGCCCCAGCCCTGGCAGCGGCGCGGTGAAATCGAAGACATCCGCGATGCTGCGCTTCTGTTTGCGCGCAAACCACCACGCGCCTAACAAAACGCCGACGAAGCCGCCGTGGAAGGACATGCCGCCGCGCCAGATCTGGTAGATGTAGTGCCAGTCCTCGGCGACCTGCTCGCGCCCGTAGATCAGCAGGTAGCCGATGCGGCCGCCGAGGATGACGCCCAGCATCAGGTAGAACAGGAAATCATCGACATCCAGCGGCTTCCAGGTCGAGCCCGGCTGCAGCGCGCGCCGCCGCCCGAGCCACCAGGCCGACGCAAATCCTAACAAATAGGTGATGCCATACCAGTGGACCTGCAGCGGTCCGAATGAAATGGCCACGGGATCAAACGGCACGTAGGGGATCATCGGATTATTTTCGCATTATTCCTGCGTCACTCGCGCAAAAAAAGCCTTCAGATAGCGCGTTTCCGGGATCGCCGGATGGATCGGATGGTCCGCGGACTGGCCGCCAACCGCGATCACCTGCACCAGGCGATCCAGATGCCGCGCGCCGGTCTGGATGGCGCCCAGCAGCGCGTCCGCCGGCAGATGCCATGAACAGGAACAGGACACCAGCAGGCCGCCATCGGTCAGCAGGCGCATGGCCAGTTGATTGAGCTTGCGATAGGCCGCCTCGCCCTGCGGCAGGTCTTTCTTGCGCTTGATGAAGGCCGGCGGATCGACCACGACCACGTCGAAGCGCTCCTTGTTGGCCGCCAGGTCCTGCAGCACGTCGAACGCGTCCCCTTTGCGGACCGACAGCGCAAGACCATTCAGGCGGCCGTTGGCTTCCGCCGTGTCCAGCGCGGCCTGCGACGAATCCACACACAGCGCCGAGCCGGCGCCGGCGGCCATGGCGGTCAGGCCCCAGGCGCCCGCGTAGCTGCAGACATCCAGCGCCCGCGCGCCCGGCCGGATGAAGGCCGCGAGACGCGCACGATTGTCGGTTTGATCATAAAACCAGCCGGTTTTCTGCGCCTGCGCCAGCGGCACGCGATAACGCAGCAGCTTCGACGGCGCCACGGTCTCCTCGATTGTTAGCTCCGCGGGCAGGCTGCCGAATGCCAGCTCGACGGACTCCGGCAGCTGCTCGAGGTCACGGGCGCCCGAATCGTTTTTCCAGACCAGCGTGCTAACACCGGGGGTGGCGCGCACCGCGGCGCTGATCGCGTCCTTCAGCTGCTCCATGCCGAGGGTCGCAATCTGGCCGACCACCACGTCGCCAAAACGGTCCAGCACCAGGCCCGGCAGGCGGTCTGATTCGCCATACACCCAGCGGTGAAACAGACCGCGGCCGAGAAAACTGCGCAGCTCCGCGGCGGCTGCCAGCCGCGAGCGCAGCAGGGCCGCATTCACCGGCTCACGTTCGTGGCGCGAGACGATCCGGATCGCAATCAGGGTGCCGGGATTGACGTAGCCATAACCCAGGAACTCGCCTTTACTCGACAGCACCCGCGCCATGGCGCCAGGCGCAAAGGTCTTGAGCGGGGTCGCGACTAC
>DAIQQI010000224.1:0-5428 GCA_036786925.1 Steroidobacteraceae bacterium | reverse complement strand
TACATGCGCAGCAGCATCTGGGCCCAGTCCTGGGCTTCGGTACCGCCGGCGCCGGCCTGCACATCCAGAAATGCGTGATGGGAATCCATTTTGCCGCGGAACATGCGCTTGAGTTCCAGCTTGCGCACCCGCGCCTCGACCTCAGGCAGATCGCGCTCGATTTGACGCGCGGTGCCTGCGTCATCCTCGGCTTCAGCGAGCTCCAGCAGTTCCGCCGAATCGCCGACGGCGCGCTGCGTCCTGTCGATTTCCTCGAGCTCCGCGCTCAGGCGCGCGCGTTCCTTGCCGAGTTCCTGGGCCTTTTCGGGCTGTTGCCAGACAGCCGGATTCTCCAGCTCCCGACTGACTTCCTCAAGCCGCTCTTTCTTGTTGTCGTACTCAAAGAAACCCCCGTAACGAAACCACTCGTTCGTCGAGGTCTTTGAGGCTGCGCTTGAGGGCACCGAGTTCAATCACGGCGCGGATTCTAACAGACGGGCAACAGATGATCGATCAACAGTTGCAGGCGCCGCTCGCTGCGATAAGCATTGATATCCAGTCGATACACCAACCGCACGGTGCTGCCCTCGAGCTGCGGGCGCGCGCCCGGATCGAGATGATTGAAGGCAATGGCATCGAAGCGCCGCCCGCTGCCCGCAGGCTCGACCCAGAGTTTCAGGTGCCGTTCGCCGACGACGCGCGACTGGTGCACGGCGAATTCGCCATCGAAACTGGGCTCGGGAAACGCCTGCCCCCAGGGCCCGCCAGCGCGCAGCGCCTCGGCAGTCGGCAGCGCAATTTCGTCGATCGACAAGCCGCCATCGGTCTCGATCGTATCGTGGGTCTTGCCGGGGCCCAGCCAGCGCATCACCTCGGCATCGAAAGCGCGTGCGAAGCGGTCGAGATTGGCGGGCCTGAGTGTTAGGCCGGCAGCCATCGCGTGCCCGCCGAAGCGCTCGATGAGTCCCGGCTCTGCGGTCGCCATGGCTTCGAGCACATCGCGCACGTGCACGCCAGGCACCGAGCGCGCCGAACCGCGCAACTCATCGCCCTTCGCGTTTGCAAAAGCGACCACCGGTCTGCGAATCCGGTCCTTGACCCGGCTTGCGACCAGTCCGACGACGCCCTGATGCCAGTCCGCATCGTAGAGCACCACGCCGGCGCGTTGTGCAGCGAGCGCCTGCGGGTCGTCCAACACCTTGACCGCGGCCAGCGCCTGAAGCTGCATGTCGGCTTCGATCTCGCGCCGCTCGCGATTGAGACTGTCCAGCTGCTCAGCCAGCTGCGCCGCCTCGCCGGCATTATCAGCTAACAGGCAACGGATGCCGATACTCATGTCGTCGATGCGTCCCGCGGCATTGAGCCGCGGCGCAACGGCAAATCCGAGGTCCGACGCCAGCACGCTCGCGTACTCGCGCTTCGCGACCTGCAGCAGCGCCAGGATGCCCGGCACGCAGGCGCCGGCGCGGATGCGCGCCAGCCCCTGCGCCGCGAGAATGCGGTTGTTGCAGTCCAGCGGCACGAGATCCGCGATGGTCCCGAGCGCCACCAGGTCCAGATACCGCGTGACGCGCGCCACGGGCACCGCCAGCCGCCGCGCCACCGCCGCTAACAAATAGAAGGCGACGCCGACGCCGGCCAGATAACGCGACTCGAAGCCGTTGCCCGGTACGTTCGGATTGAGGATCGCATCGGCCGCGGGCAGCTCGCGCCCCGGCAGATGATGATCGGTCACCAGCACCTGCATGCCGGCAGCCTGCGCGGCGGCCGCGCCCGCGAGACTCGATATGCCGTTGTCCACCGTCACCACCAGGCTCGGCTTGCGTTCGGCCGCCACCGCGACGATCTCCGGCGTGAGACCGTAGCCGAACTCAAATCTGTTAGGCACGAGAAAATCAACGTCCGCGAACCCGCATTCCCTGAGACCGCGCATCAGCAGCGCCGTGCTGGTCGCGCCGTCGGCATCGAAGTCGCCGATGATCAGGACCCTGCCCGGCGCCTCGCGATGCGCCAGCAGCAGCTCGACCGCTGCATCGATGCCGCCGAGACTGCCCACCGGCAGCAGGCGGTCAAGCGTCAACGACAGCTCGGCGGGCTGGCGCAAGCCGCGCGCCGCATAGGCGCGCGCCAGCACGGGATGCAACCCGGAGAAACCGGCCAGCTCCGCGGCCGCCACCTCGCGGCGAACGATGCGAAGGGTCAAGCGCCTAACACCTGGTACCAGGGCCGGCGCCGGCGCCAGAATCGCCAGGCATCCCGCGGCCGCAAGGTAAAGATGCGTCCATTCGCCAGCAGCTGCAGCGAGCGCAACTCGCCCTGCCGCATGGCCTGCAGCGACGGCGCCAGCCACTGCTCGAGGAAGCCCGCGAGATCCGGCCCGCCCGGTTCCTGCGTCGGCAGCAGAGCCACGGTCAGTCCGGCCGCAGGCATGTCTAACAAATCCCGGCATTGCGACGGCAGATCCGCAGCCACTCCGGCCTGTGCCTGGACCAGCGCAGCGGCCACCGCATCCCGGCCATACAAGCGCGGGCGATCATGGCTCGCGGGCGTTTGCGCCGCGAACCAGCCGGGATTGCAGGCGCTGTCCCACAACCACAGCTGGGTTACGGCCGGTAGTCCATGCTGCGCACGCCGGCGATTGACGTCGGCGCCGAAAAGCCACAGTTCGATCTCACCCGTTATCGCACGCAGGCGCGCGGCACCGGGCCCGAGCGGCTGCGCGGCGGCAACATTGCAGCCCAGCCAGCGCTCCGGAGGCTGGGTGATGACCGCGGCAACAGGATCGCTCGCGGCCAGCAGCAGCCGGCCGTCGCCGGCGTCCGCCAGCGACCAGCCACTGCCGGCGAAGTCGCGCCCGAACGCAGCTAACAACTCAGTGACTTCCGCAGTATCGAGGCGCAGGCAGCCGCGCGCATCGAGTTGCACGTGGCTGAGCCCCGCGCGACAGTGCACCGGCGTCGCGAACCAGCAGGCCGCTGGCGCCGGTGCCGCGGTCGCGACCGGGCGCATGCGCGACAACCAGAATTCGTGCGCCAGCGACGCGTCTGCGGGCTGGACCTGTGCCACACGATCCGGTGCCGGGAAGTGCCGCAGCGCGAGCCAGGCACGCCAATCTCCGGCCAGGCTCTGGCCACTGGCATGGCGCAGCGCCTTTGCAAGGCTGGCGACAGCCGGCGCGGGCTCGCCCTGCTCCTCGGGATGCAAATAAAAATCGCTGAGCACGAACGCAAGTCGCATGGGCTTCGGTATGTTACGCGTCATGCGACTCACTCAAGAACGATCTGATGAATTGAACTGGATCCGGCGCTATGACGGCGCGCAGCTGGTGATCGGCGACAAGCTGCTGAGCGGGCCTTGCATCGTCGCGCCCAGGACCGTGATTGATTCATGGCCAGCGCCGTTGCCCGCGCAGTTGCGGATCGAGGACCTGCAGCCGGCGCTGGACCTGCACCCCCGCATTTTGCTGCTGGCGCTGCCCGGTGCCGCGACCGATCTCAATAAGGAAGTTCGGCGCGCGCTGCGCGAGCGCAACGTGGGCCTGGAAACCATGGAACGCGGCGCTGCCTGCCGGACGTATAACGTTCTCGCGAATGAAGGTCGCGAAGTGGTCGCCGTATTCTGGTGAAAAATTTTCGGTGCCGCGCAACGGGCACCGAGAGAAGACACAGGGAGAAGAAGCTCGTTTCAACCGCCAATTATTCGAAGCTGACAGACCCGAACAATTGTTTGCCTGTAGTTTTTCTTGTTGGTTTTTCTTCTTTTTCTTAGCCCGACTTCCCCCATCATCCCTGTGTCTTCTCGCGGTACTCGTCAACGACCCGCCAGAAGATGTTAAACGGGTCTCAATTCATCTTGCAAGTGCCGGTTTCAAAAAGAGATTTTAGAGGGCCCCGAAATGCCAAAAATGCCCCTCTTTCGGAGGTAATGCTTATACATTTCATGCAGTTAGCACGCTTTATTAACCAATACTCTTCTCAAGAGCCTGCAACGCCACCCAGCAGGGGCACAAAAGTGACTGGTCCGAGCGAAACCCGCTCGATCTGCTTTTCGCGGCGCGTGTAGCACCACAACTCCTGCTGCCCTTCCGGCCCGGCCGGAACGATCAGGCGGCCACCCTTCGCCAACTGCTGCAGCAAGGCCTCGGGTACCCGCAATGCGGCCGCGGCCACCAGGATGCCGTCGAACGGGCCCTGAGCTTTCCAGCCCAGGCTGCCATCGCCATGACGGAAGCGCACATTGCGGATGCCCAGGTCCTTGAGCCGGGCCTTGGCGCGCTCCAGCAGCGGCTCAATGCGCTCGATCGTGCAGATCTTGTTAGCAAAGGGCGCGAGCACCGCGGTCTGGTAGCCACAGCCGGTGCCGACTTCGAGCACGCGGCGCAGCAGCGGGCCGTCGAGCAGCGCCTCGGTCATGCGCGCGACGATATAGGGCTGCGAGATCGTCTGACTGAAGCCGATCGGCAGCGCGGTGTCTTCGTAGGCGCGACTGGCCAGCGCTTCGTCGACAAAGATGTGCCGCGGCACGTTGCGGATGCGATCCAGGACCGCCATGTTCTTGATGCCCTGATCCTGCAGGCGCTGCACCAGGCGATCGCGCGTACGCGCCGAGGTCATGCCGATGCCGGCGTAACGCTGGTCGGTCAAACAGGCATCGCCTTCAGCCAGTGGCGCGTGTCATCGAGCGCCGACTGCCGCGTCAGATCGATTTGCAGCGGCGTCACCGATACCAGGCCGTTGGCGACCGCGTGAAAGTCGGTGCCCGGGCCGGCATCGTCGCCGGGACCCGCGGGCCCCACCCAGTAAACCGTGCGCCCGCGCGGATCCTGGGCCTTGACGGCGCGTTCCGAGCGATGCCGCGCGCCCAGCCGCGTGGTCTCAATGCCGCGGATCTGGGCATACGGCAGGTCCGGAATATTCACATTGAGCATGGTGTTAGGTCCGGGCGACACGGCGATCATGTGCTCTACCAGTCGCCGCGCAACACGCGCGGCGCTGTCGAAATGCCGGCCGCTGCCCGACTGGCAATTGAGCGAGAAAGCGATCGCCGGCAGCCCCAGCAAACGACCTTCCATGGCTGCCGCCACCGTGCCGGAATAAAGCACATCGTCGCCGAGATTGGGGCCGTCGTTGATTCCGGAGCAGACCATCTGGAAGTCGAAGTCAAACAGGCCGCAGATCGCGAGGTGCGTGCAGTCGGTCGGCGTGCCGGTCACGAAGAACACCCCAGGCTCGACTTTGCCGACGCGCACCGGCACATCGAGCGTGAGCGAATTGCTGGCGCCGCTCTTGTTACGATCGGGTGCGACCGTGACCAGTTCGGCCAGCTGGGCGAGCGACTTGCGTAACTCGGTAAGACCGCGCGCGCGATAACCATCGTCATTGGTCAGAAGTATTCTCACGTCGTGCGCCAGGGAAGCTCTGCACAGGTAACGCGAGGCGCGTTAGGCCGC
>DAIQQI010000223.1:0-5435 GCA_036786925.1 Steroidobacteraceae bacterium | reverse complement strand
CCGTCGACGCCGTCGGCCAGCACGGTAATGTCGGACCGCGGTACCTGCCGCTCTACCAGAAAATCGCGAAACAACTGCACATCGTTGCGCGGTCCCTCAAGCCACATGCCACGATCCAGGTTGGGATAGTCCGACACGCCGACTAACAAGGCGTAGGTCTTGCCTGCGGCTGCCGCGTCAACACAACCGAGCGCCAGCAGAAGTATCAGACAGCGGGCGAAAGATGAAACGCTCATAGGTACCTCCAGGAATATTCCTGTGGACGCGCGGTTCAGCAGCCTGTCAGGAAATGTTCCATATTGCGGCATCAGGTCTCCGCGAGCTTGAGGCAGTGCTCAATGAAGGGTCGCAACTTCTTGCGGCACTGGGACAGGAATTCTCGGGTTGCCCCGGGGGTGCGGTCGATAAGCTTCGCAATTGCAGCGATATCGAGCGTGTCAGTGACCAACCAGGAGAGACACTGCGCCCGATCCGGATAGGTCTTGGCAAAGACGGCAAAACCGCGCTGTACACACTCATCGCGTCGCTCTGCCGCAACCGACTGCAGTGCGGTCGGCGCGTCATCCGTGGGCAACAGGGCCTCCGTGGCCTCGTCATGCAAATCCAGCATCGGCCGACGGCCCGCGGCGCGGCGCGCATCCAGCATCAGGTTGCGGGCGATGGTCCAGATCCAGCCGGCGAGTTGCGCCTGCTCGCCCCGAAACTCGCCAATGGAACGGGCGACCTTGACGAACGTGTCCTGGGTCAGATCTTCGGCTTCAGCCAGACCCGAACCGTGGCGCTGAAACCAGGACCGCAGGCGGCCTGCCATGGCGTCATACAACTTGCCAAACGCCACCCGCTGGCTGTTTCCGCCAGCGCGCAACAACTGAAGTTCGGGCAGTGACATGGGCGTTGGTGAGTCGCTCATCTGAGTCTTGAAGTGTACCCCGGAATCGGCGACCCTGATGCCTTCGGGGGTGGCGCGTCATTAAGCCGCTACGCGAGTTTTTCGCATTTTTCTACAAAGGAGCTTTTTATGTCGATCATCAAGAAATCCACGATCGTTGGCGTTGCAGGCGCCTTGGCCGTGGCGGCAACCCTGAGTTTTGCAGCGGCCGATGCCGCCAAGAAAGGCCCCAATGCGGGCACGAAAGGCACTGCCGAAGCAGCCGCCCCGGTTGAAACCATAGCGCTGGCCGACCAGCTGGCCGTTTACGGTATCCGCAATGGCGACGCCATCGCCATTATCCAGGCCGCCAAGATGAAGAAACAGAATCCTGGCAAGGACATGGCCGATGCCAAGAAAGCCACTGAAGGCAAGGGCATGAAGGCCGACAAGACCAGCGGTTACGATCTCTCGGCCGATGCGCTGCTGACGCGTGCTGAAGGCATGGCGGCCGGCAACGCGACCCTGGCGGGTCTGATCAAGGACGCACGCGCGGCCAAGTCACGCGGAGCGATTCGCGGCCCAACCATCCACTACGACACCGTGCTGGCAGGCAATACCGATGCCTACAATATCGCTTTCCGTGGCGGTGAACAGGCAGCAGTCTTCGTGAGTGGTGACGGCGATACGGATCTCGATCTCTATGTCTACGACGAAGGCGGCAACGCGATCTGTTCGGACACGGACAACACCGACACCATGTTGTGCCGCTGGACTCCGGCCTGGACGGGCAACTTCCAGATCAAGGTCAAGAACTACGGTCGCGTCTACAACCGCTACAAGCTGGCGGTGAACTGATTTCGATCCGACGTCGGGTCCCGACCCCACTAGAGCGCGGCCCGGACGGCCGCGCTTTTTTTTGGCTGACAGCCAGCCGGTACAGCTCGCCATCTGCTCACCCTCAAGCAACCGGGCCACAAACTTGAGCCGCTCGTCCATTTTGCAACACTTCTGCCAGGGTGTTTGCGTCTCCCGCAAATGCCGCAAAGTGTTACCTATGTGCCTGTCAGCGCACTATGTGTCGGTGCGGTCATCAAGTACTTACGCGCGCGGCGGACCCACTACCACGTCAGGCCACGGGCAGCAGCAACGCCAGCGCGCCGATCGCGGCCGCGAGGCCGATCGAGCGGTGCAGCCACGGGCCGCGCGCGAACAATTTTTCCGCCAGCACAAGTGCCGCAATCGCGGCGACCCACAGCAGATTCATGACGCCGCCGACGAACAGCAGCAGCATGACGGCCCAGCAACAGCCGACACAGTACAGGCCGTGGTGGACACCCATGCGCAAGGCTCCGCTCAGCCCGGGCCGGTGGTACGTCGTCAGGAATTCAGTGGGCGAGCGGCAATGATCCAGGCAGGCGCGCTTGGCGGGCGCCCATTGGTAAATCGCCAGTGCTAACAGCAACAGTGCTGCGACGCGTCGGTTGGAGGCGACGCCCATGTCATCGATCCAGCCCGCCTGGATCAGCCTGATCTGCAACCCCGTGGCGATGACGGAGAACCCGGTCCACGCGGCCAGATAGCCGCCGACGAAGACGCCCGTGTAGGCTAACGCGCCTTGCGGTCGCCAATGCCGCTGCGTGCGCTGGTACAGCAGCACCGTGGGCGCGACGGACGGCAGCATCATGCCGACCATCATCACGGCCCACATCGCAAAGGTCAGCGCAGCGTAGTTCGCGGTGTTGAGGCCGCCGCTCGTCGCCGGCATTGGCATCGGTGCGAACCACAGGTATGCCCACGCCAGCGCGACGAGCGCTGCGAGGCTGCCGAGGATGATGGCCCGATCGCGCGCCGGCACCCGACGCGCTCAGGCGGCGCGTTTACGCACGACACCCTGCCCGGTCATGTCGAGTTCGGCGACGTGCGCATGATTGCCCTGCCAGGCAAGATGGATCGGCGCATTGAAGGTGCGCACGGTACTGCTCGCGAATTCGCACACGGCATACTCAAAACCCGTCGGCAACGCAACGTGCGCGTGGAATGCTTCGCCGGTGACGGGATTACGCATCGGCTCGACCTGTGCCTCGGCAATGCCGTCGACGACGATGTGACCCGTGCGCCCCCCAAGGTCCGCATCGACCTTGATCGACGTGAACAGCGGGTCGTGCACCTTTTCGTAGGTGGACGCGAAGACGTTGAAGATCGTCGCGCCAGGTTCGGTCTCCTGGCCGGTCATGATCTTGAGTATCGACTCACGTTGCGCAGCAGTCGCGCGCGCATCGACGATGGGCAGCACTTCGCCGTGCCCTTCGTGGATCGCACCCGGCCACGCGAACATGCCACCAAAACACAGGCCATCGAGCGATGTCGGGCCGAAGTGGCCCCGGATCACGCGAAACCCGACCATCGCGCGGCAATTGCCGGGTGTAGGCAAGGACATGAACTGGCAGGGGCAGCCCCAGGCGCAGTTGCAGGTCGTGACGTTGAGTCCCTGAAGATGCCAGTCGATCATGGCCATGTCGGCTCTCCCCGATCTGGAACGTTGTCACGCTATATGCGCTCCGGTCCGATCGGTGTCAAGCACCCCGCGGCTGTGCTCAATTCCGCGGCGGCGTAAACTCCGCAGATGGACAAACCCATCCGAATTATCGGTTCATTTTTGTCGCCCTACGTCCGCAAAGTACTGGTGGCGCTGGAATTAAAGGGATTGCAGTACGAAGTCGATTCGATCACGCCGTTCTACGGTAACGACGAATTCACCCGCCTGAGCCCGCTGCGCCGCATCCCGGTACTGATCGACGAGCGGGTCACGCTGTGCGACTCGACCGTGATCTGCGAATACCTGGATGAGCGCTATCCGGCGCCTCCGCTGCTGCCGCGGAGCGCCGAGCTGCGGGCCCGGGCGCGCTGGCTCGAGGAGTATGCCGACACACGCATGGGGGACGTCTGCATCTGGCATTACTTTTTCCAGCTCGTCGTGCGCCGCGCGGTATGGCAGGAAGCGCCGGACGAAGCGATCGTGCGCCACGCGCGCGAGGTCGAGTTGCCCGAGGTGCTCGACTACCTGGAGCGGGAGCTGCCGGCCACCGGGCTGCTGTTCGAATCGCTGAGCGTCGCCGACACCGCAATCGTCTCGATGCTGCGCAATGCGGCCGTCGCACGTTACGTCATCGACGCGACGCGCTGGCCGCGGACCGCGGCGTTCTACGAGCGCGTGATGGCGCTGCCGCCGTTCGCGCGGTTGAAACACTTCGAGGACCAGCTGATCGGCGTTCCGATCGCGGAGCGACGCGCCCGGCTGCTGGCGGCGGGCGCCCCGCTGACGGCGACGACACTGGCCGAGCCGACTCCCCGGCGCAGCATCATGTTGCCGCGCAGTCATTGAAGGAGCATTTAATGATGAATACACGCATTTCGTTATTGCTGTCAGGCATGCTTGCTTGCGCGCCAGGAGCGCAGGCAGCAGATGTCCTCGTGCAGCAGGCTCGCATCATCGATGGCACGGGCCGCGCCAGCTTCGTCGGCGATGTTCGCATCCGCTCGAACAGGATTGTGGCGGTCGCGGCGCGCCTGGTTCCGCGGGCGGGCGAAGAACTCCGCGATGCGCGCGGCCTGGCGCTCGCGCCAGGTTTCATCGACATGCACAGCCACGCGGATCGTGGCCTGCTGCAGGATCTGGACGCCGCCACGCAGACCCGCCAGGGCATCACCACGATGTTGGTCGGCCAGGATGGCGAATCGAGCTATCCGCTGCGCGACTGGTTCGCGAAGCTCGAAGCGACTCCCGCCGCCGTCAACGTGGCGAGCATGGTCGGCCATGCCACGGTTCGTCAGCAGGTCATGGGGAGGGGCTTGTTCCGGCCCTCGCGACCGGAGGAACTGGAGCAGATGAAAGCGGTGCTGGCCAGCGAACTGCAGGCCGGCGCGTTCGGCCTGTCCACCGGCCTGGAGTACGAGCAGGCACACTTTTCCACCACAGAGGAAGTCATCGAGCTGTCGAAGGTCGCGGGCAGCAATGGTGGTTTCTATATCTCCCATGTGCGCGATGAAGGCATTCATGTCTTCGATGCTTTTGATGAGCTGATGCGCATTGGCCGCGAAGCCAGGCTGCCGGTTGAAATCACACATATCAAGCTGGGCGCGCCCTCCACCTGGTATCTCGCTGCCAAGCGCATGCCGGAGTATTTCAACCGCGCCAGACGCGAGCGCATCGACTTGCGCGCCGATGTGTATCCCTACACCTATTGGCACTCCACCATCCGCGTCCTCGTCACCGACCGCGACTTCTACAATCCGGCCAAGGTCACTGCTGGCCTGGCTAACAATGGTGGTGCCGACAACATCCGCCTCGCGCGCTACACGCCGGAACCCGCCGTGGCCGGCAAGACAATCGCCGAGATTGCGAAGATCTGGGGAATCAGCGAGGTGGACACGTACATCCGCATTGTCAAGGCGACGCTCGCGGAACTGGTTTCCGACGCCCAGATGGAAAGCATCATCGGCACGTCCATGAGCGAGGAAGACGTGCGCTGGTTCGTTGCGCATCCGAAGATCACGTTCTGCAGCG
>DAIQQI010000222.1:0-5435 GCA_036786925.1 Steroidobacteraceae bacterium | reverse complement strand
GGGTCGAGGACACCGCGGACGCGGACGTGTTTCGCGTTTCCGGCCGCGGCGAATTGCACCTGACCATCCTGATCGAGAACATGCGGCGCGAAGGCTACGAGGTCGCGGTCGGCAAGCCGCAGGTGCTGCGGCGCATGATCGACGGCGTGCTGCAGGAGCCCTTCGAAGCCCTGACGGTGGACGTCGCCGAAGAGCACCAGGGCGCAGTCATGCAGGAACTGGGCACGCGCCGCGGCGAGTTGTTAGACATGTCGGTCGACGGCCAGGGCCGCGCACGCCTTGACTATCGGGTGCCGGCGCGCGGGCTGATCGGCTTTCACGCGGAATTCCTGACCATGACGCGCGGCACCGGACTCGCGAGCCATATCTTCGACGGCTATGGCATCGTCAAGGGCGAGATTCCCGAGCGGCACAACGGCGTGCTGATCAGCAATGAGAAGGGCGAAGCGGTCGCCTACTCGCTGTTCACGCTGCAGGAGCGCGGCCGCCTGTTCGTCGAGCACGGTTCCAAGGTTTACGAAGGCATGATCATCGGCATACACAGCCGCGACAATGACCTGGTCGTGAATCCGATCAAGACCAAGAAACTCACCAACGTGCGCGCTGCGGGCAAGGACGATGCGCTGTTGCTGACGCCCCCGATTCCACTGACGCTGGAATACGCGGTAGAGTTCATCAACGATGACGAACTGGTCGAAGTGACGCCGGAATCCATCCGCCTGCGCAAGCGCCAGCTGCTGGAAGCGGATCGCAAACGGACTTCGCGCGCCGCGGATTCGGCAGTCGCGGTCTGATCGAGAACTCTGAGCGAATGGGAGTCTGCTAATGACACGCAGTGTGCACGTGTTCCAGATCGACGCCTTCACGCAGCGGCGTTTCACCGGCAACCCCGCCGGTGTCGTGTTAGGTGCCGAGGTGCTGAGCGACGCCGAGATGCTGGCGATCGCGCGCGAGCTGAACAACGCCGACACCGCGTTCGTGCTGCCCGCCGACGGCCCGGACCATGACCTGCGGATCCGGTTTTTCACCCCCAGGACCGAAGCGGCGTTCGTCGGCCATGCGACCATCGCGGCGCAGTTCGTGCTGTCGCGGCGCGGCGCCGACGCGCACCGGCGCCGGCAGAAACAGAAAGCCGGTATCGTCGAAATAGAAGTGCGCGGGCACGGCCTGGACCGCTCGATCGCCATTCGCCAGCCGGCGCCTGCCCTGGGGCGCGAGCTCAACGAGCGCGAACGGCTCGCGGTACTGGACTCGCTGGCGCTGTCGAGCGCCGACCTGGATCCACGCTGCCCGATGCGCATTGCCGGCGGTTCCAGCACGCGGCTGATGATCGGCGTGCGCAGTCATGAACAATTGAAGCACCTGAAGCCGGATTTCGCGCGCCTCAACACGCTGTCGGCCCAGCTCGGCGCCGCCGGGCATTTCGTCTTTACGCTGCAGGGCGCTCCCACCGGCAGCCAGACTGAATCGCGGATGTTCTGCCCGGCGTTAGGTATCCCGGAGGATCCGGTCAGCGGCAACGCGCACGGCATTCTCGGCAGCTACCTCGCGCAGCTCGGCCTGCTCACCGCCGTCAGCGGTCGCGCCGCGTTTCATGCGACCCAGGGTCATTTCGTCGGCCGGCCCGGCGAGATCGACATCGAGCTGGAATTCGAGGGTAGCAATCCCAGCGCGGTCTGGATCATCGGCCAGGCAGTCGAGATATTCGAGACCCACCTGCACCTCTGAGCAGGATGGCGGCCGCTATTCTTCCCAGCGGAATCGCCAGATGGCGATTGCCAGGCACAGCAAGGCCGATCCCAGCAGCACCACGGTCGGCATGACGGCCGCGTCAAACGGCAGGCCGCGCCAGGTCATGCCATCGAAACCGTCCACCGCCCAGCGCGCCGGGCTCAGCCGCGACAGTTGCTGCAGCCAGCCGGGAAAGACGAATGACGGCACCCAGGCGCCGCCTAACATCACGAGCAGCAGCACCGCCATGGTCGCTAGGCCGCGGGCAGTGGGTGCGCTCTTGCCCAGCGTCGCCAGCATCAGGCCAAAGCAGGCATTCAGGAGGCAAAATGCGATGGCGATGGCAATGAATCCGGGCAGGCTGCCATCGATTCGCACGCCGAATACCAGCATGGCGACCGCATAGACGGCGGTCAGCATGAACAGGCTGATCAACATGGTGGCCGTCGCGCGCGCGAACAGGAACTGCGACTTGTGCATTGGCGCCGAGCGGATCCGCTGCCAGATGCCGCGGCCCCGCAACAACAGCAGCAGCACGCCGGCATCGATGCCGGCGAACAGGATGAACTGCACGGACATGCCGGCGAAGGAATGCGCGTAACCGTTGTAGGGGACGTTATTGCGTGCCGTCATGTCACGGCTGCTGACGGTGTAGGGAATGCTGAGCCCGGCGCCCGCGCTATTGTTAGCCGTCCCGGTGCCGGGATTCGCCGTGCCGGCGGCATTGTGCGAATTCCAGCGCCGCACCGAACGCAGCAGGTCGCGCAGCTCGGTTCGATCCGCGCTCTCCCCCGCCCTGGGCTCGCCCAGCGTGCCCAGAAAGCCATCCATCGTGCGCGCGCCGGTGGCGCCGCCAAAGGCTTCTTTGGATATCTGCTGCATCGCATGCTGGGCTAACAATCCTTGCACCACTTGAGCACTGGTGGCCTTGCTCGGGTCGACCAGCAACTCGATGACCGACTTGTTCTCGCCGGTAAACAGCGCACGGGTGCTCTGCGCGCCAAAACCGCTGGGCAGGATGACCGCCGCATCGATTGCGCCCGCGCGAACTTTGTCTGCCGCTGCCGCGCGAGCTAACGGCTGCAGACTGAGCGTCGAATCCTGCTGCAGGTCCTGGACAATGGCGCGACTGATAACGCTCTGGTCTTCGTCGACCACGGCAACCGGAATCCTGCCGGCCTCCTTCTTCGAGCCCAGCCCGCCGAACACGTAACCAAAAAAAGCGGCGATCAGAATCGGGACCAGGATACCGACGACCATGGCGCGCCGGTCCGACAGGTACAGGCGAATATCGTTGCGAATCAGGGCGGCGATGGCGTTGCCGTTCATGGCGATTCTCCCGTGTCGCTGGCGTCACGGAGCGCATGGCCGGTGAGCCGCATGAACACGTCGTCGAGTTTTGCGCCGCGCTGCTGCACCTGAAACTGCTTGCCGAAGCGCGCCGCCAGCTCCTGGATCAGCGCGTCGTTGGCACCGTCGCCGGACAATTCGATCACCGCGTCACGCCGCACTGGCAGTTGCGCATACAGCCCTGCAATCGTGTCGTTCGCGACAATTTCGCCGCGATCCATGATGACCAGGCGATCGCAGAGCCTCTCGGCCTCTTCCATGTAGTGGGTGGTGTAGATCAGCGTTTTGCCCTGGCGCTTGAGGATTTCGATATTCTCGAAAATCGCGTTGCGCGACTGCGGATCGACGCCGACGGTCGGCTCGTCCAGCACGATGAGATCGGGATCGTGGAGCAGCGCGCAGGCGATATTGACGCGCCTTTTCATGCCGCCGCTGAAGTTCCTGATCGCTTCGCGGCGGCGATCGGCAAGGCCGACCAGCTGCAGGGCAGCTGTGCCGCGCTGCTCCAGCAACGCGCCGGTGATTCCATACAGGCCGCCAAACAGTTCGATATTGGCCCAGGCCGACAATTCCTCGTAGAGCGCGAGGTCCTGGGGCACGAGCCCCACTCGCTGCTTGAGCGCGCGGGATTCCGGCGTGATGGCTGCGCCGTCCAGCGTCACGCGGCCGGCATCGGCCTTCGCGATCCCGCAAATCATCGCGATGGTCGTGGTCTTGCCGGCACCGTTAGGTCCCAGCAGGCCGACCGTCTCGCCCTTGCCGACCGAGAACGAGATGTCCTTCACGGCACAGCGGGTGCCGAAGTTCTTGCGCAGTTTTTCAATGACTAACATGGGTTACTCGTGTTTTTTTTCATTCGCAGAATCGACCTTTGCCACCTGCACCAGGCTGCCAAGGCGCTCGACATAGCTGCGAAACGCGCTGCGGCCGACGTCGGTCAGGTAGCAATCAGTGCGCGGCTTGCGATCGACAAACTGTTTCTCGGTACGGATATAGCCCGCTTCCTCCAGCTTGCGCAGGTGCGCGCCCAGATTGCCGTCGGTCGCATTGACCTGGCGGCGCAGGAAGGAAAATTCCGCACGGTCCACCGAGGCCAGCACCGCCATGATCGCGAGCCGCAGGCGCGAGTGAATGACATCGTCAATCAGCGTGTGATCGAATTCGGCCACGCTCACACTCCGGCGCGGCGCGCCATCTGGCTGAGCTTGATGCCGGGCAGCACGTAGAGCGCAAATAGCAGCAACGCGTACACGAGAAACACGGTCGCGCCGTGCACCAGCATCAACGCAATGCTGGCGAGCCACCAGACGAACGCGAGGTTGCGCAGCCAGTTGATCCTGGCCAGCGTGCCGGTCAGGTAGATGCCGGTACCTAACAAGGCCGCCGCGGTCGCCGGTATCGCCTGCGGCCGCAACAGCTCGTATGACTGGCCAACGAAGAACAGCAGCAGCATCGGCATGCCGACCGCAAACCACACCGCTCCGATCTGCCGGTTGGCGCTGTTGCTGACCGGCCGGCGCTGCTGCTGGCGACTGCGCCAGTACGACAGCAGGAACCCGGCCGCGAGCGCCGCGAACCACAGGGTCCAGATCGTGGTCCCGTTACCGGGCAGGTAGCGGCTGGCGATGGCCCAGGTTCCCAGCATGCCGAGGCCGGTAATGGCCCCCCAAACGACAAACTGATCGCCGCCAGCTTCGGCGAATGAGCTGCTTTCGTCCATGATCTTGCGGATAAAAGCGAGATCTTCGGCGGCTTTGGACTCTTCCATGGCTGCAAACTCCTGCATGTACTCTGAGTTGCAGAGTACTCTGTTCCAGAAGTTTGTCAAGCCTTCAGGAGCGCGGGGCTTCGCCCCCCTCGGGGCCGTAGAAGAACACCCAGGCGCCAAAGTCAGTGCTGAAGTTCTCGAAGCGGTGCAGCTGGCCGGCAGGCACGAACAGCACCTCGCCGGGCTCAAACGGCTGCCGGGTCTCGCCCGCCACAAAATCCCCGCGACCGGACGCAACCAAATAGACCTCATCGCGCGTGTGCGGCTGCTGGGTGTCGATGCCCGGTGGCTGATAAAACTCAACCGACAGGCTGCCATGGCTGAACAGCTCGGCGAAACGGCCATTACCCTGCAGCACTGCCGCGCGCGCGTCGGCCAGCGTCAGGCGCGGCGTTGCCGCGGCGCCCTGCCCCGGGGCTGGCCGCGCCTCCGGCTGCGGGCTTTTGTTAGCTGCCTGCAGGCCTGACAACGGGATCTTGAGGAAAGCCTGCCCGTTCGCCTCATGCTCCGGCAGGCGGCCGGCGCGCAGGTTGACCTGCAGCGACGGCCACAGCAGCGCGGGCACGGCCAGCGTCGCATCGCGGGT
>DAIQQI010000221.1:0-5451 GCA_036786925.1 Steroidobacteraceae bacterium | reverse complement strand
GGCGATCCACGCGCAATCGTCGTCAGCTGCAAAACGCTCGAGAAACTGCGCGGCCTCGCAGGCCATTTTCGGCAGCACCGGGGCCAGATACAGCATCAGCGCACGGAACATGTTGATGCCCTGGGTGGCCACCGCGCGCACGTCTTCGGAACGTGCCGGATCCTTGGCGAGCGCCCAGGGCTTCTGCGTATCGACATACTGGTTGGCACGATCCGCGAGCAGCATGATCTCGCGGATCGCCGCCGCAGAGTCGCGCGCCTCGAAAAGCGCCGCGAGGCGCGGCCGGGCCGCGGCGAATTCCGCATACAGCGCCGGATCCGGCAATTTGCCTGCCAGCTGGCCGCCGCTGCGCTCGATGAAGCCTGCGCAACGGCTGGCGATGTTGACCAGCTTGCCGACGAGGTCCGAGTTCGCGCGCGCGACAAAGTCATCGAGACTGAGATCGATGTCATCGACATCGGTGCCGAGCTTGGCGGCGAAGTAATAGCGCAGCGGCTCCGCGGGGAGCAGCTCGAGATAGCGGCGCGCCGTGATGAATGTGCCGCGCGATTTCGACATCTTGGTGCCGTTGACAGTCAGGAAACCGTGCACGTGCACAGCCGTGGGCTTGCGATAGCCTGCGGCGTGCAGCACTGCGGGCCAGAACAGCGTATGAAAGTAGCTGATGTCCTTGCCAATGAAGTGGTACAGCTCCGCCTTGCTGTCGGGTCCCAGGTAGTCGTCAAATTTCAGGCCGCTCTTGGCGCACAGTGCCTGGAAACTGCCGAGGTAACCGATCGGCGCGTCGAACCAGACGTAGAAGTACTTGCCGGGTGCGTCGGGAATTTCAAAACCGAAATAGGGCGCGTCGCGCGAAATGTCCCAGTCCTGCAGGCCAGCGGCGAACCACTCCTCGAGCTTCGCGCGCACCGAGGTCTGCAGCGAGCCACCCGCCACCCACTCCCTCAGCATCGGCTCAAAACTGCTGAGCCTGAAGAAATAGTGTTCCGAGTCGCGCCACACCGGCGCCGTCCCGGTCAGCTGCGAGCGCGGATCCTTGAGGTCGGCCGGCGTATACGTGGCGCCACAATTCTCGCAGCTGTCGCCGTACTGGTCCGGGGTCGCGCAGCGCGGGCAGGTGCCGCGCACGAACCGATCCGGCAGGAACATCTTCGCCTGCTCGTCATACGCCTGGCGCACCGTGCGTGTCGCGATGTGCCCCGCCTCGCGGATGCGCAGGTACATCGCGCGGGTAATCTCGGCGTTCTCCGGCGAATGCGTGCTGTGGAAATGCGCGTGGCCGATCAGGAACCCCTGGTAGTCCGCCACGTGCTCGGTCGCCATGCGCGCAATCAGCTGCTCGGGGCTGATGCCCTCTGCCTGCGCCTTGATCATGATGGGCGTGCCATGCGTGTCTTCGGCGCAGACATAAATGCAGTCGTGGCCCTGCAGGCGCTGGAAGCGCGCCCAGACGTCGGTCTGCACCGCTTCGATGATATGGCCCAGGTGCAGGCTGCCGTTGGCGTAGGGCAGGGCGCTGGTGACAAGAATTCGACGCGTCATGTAAGGCTGCTTGTTAGTCCAGGGATGGCCAACGGACCGGCAAGAGCACCCGGCAACAGCAGCGTTGCGCGTGACGCGAGCATGCGGATTTCCCCTGGCCGAAAAAGGCGAATTCTAGCAGAGACGGGCGCCGCCGAAGGGACGGCAGACGGCTCGAGGGCCTGCCCAGGGAGGATCTTGTTAGACCTGGTCCTTGACCGGCTCGAAACGGGCCTTGTTGATGCCCTTCTTGTAGGCTTCGGCGCCGGTGATCTGCTTCTGGTCCAGCAGCGCCTGGATGGCGCCATCCATGGTGCGCATGCCCAGGGCCGCGCCCGACTGCATGACGTTCTCGAGCTGGTCGAGCTTGCCCTGGCGGATCAGGTTGGCGACCGCCGAGGTATTGACCATGATTTCCAGCGCCGCGACGCGCCCGGCCTTGTCGGATCTCTGCAGCAGCTGCTGCGAGATAACACCGCGCAGGCTGGTCGACAGCATGGTGCGGACATGTGACTGTTTGTCGGCCGGAAACACATTGACGATGCGGTCGACGGTCGGCGCTGCGCCGTTGGTGTGCAGCGTGCCCATCACCAGGATGCCCATCTCGGCCGCCGTCACGGCGATGCTGATGGTTTCATAGTCGCGCATTTCGCCGACCAGGATCACGTCGGGATCTTCGCGCAGGGCAGAGTGCAGTGCGTGCGCAAAGTTGGTCGTATGTACGCCGACTTCGCGCTGGCTGATCAGGCACTGCTTGCGCTGGTGCACAAACTCGATCGGATCCTCAATGGTCAGGATATGGCCCTTGATACGGCGGTTGATGTCATCGACGATCGCTGCGAGTGTCGTTGATTTTCCGGAACCGGTCTTGCCGGTGACGAGAATCAGCCCGTTGGAAGAACGGGCCAGCTGCCGGATGGAGTCAGGCAGGGCCAGCTGGTCCATCGTGAAGGCCTGGGACGGGATCGCGCGCATGACCGCGCCCATGCCATTCAACTGGGTCATCACGTTGACGCGGAAGCGGCCGCGCTCGGGCAGCGCGTAGGCGAAGTCGGCGCCGGCCTGGGCCTCGAAGCGGGTCTTGGCCTGGTGCGGCATGATTTCGAACAGCGCTTCCTTGACGAAATCGCGCTTCAGAATCTCATCGCGCAAGGCAATCAGGTCGCCATGCTGGCGCAGACGCGGCGGGTCGCCGGCGATGAAATGCAGGTCCGAGCCCTTCTTGTCGAGCACTTCGCTCAAGTAGGCATCAATCTGCGCCATGGGTATCCGCCTCAGGTGGCCGCGACATCGAGCTTCGGCAGCATCATCGAGTCGCTCATGTATTTCTGGAACGCGCGCTTGTCCTGCGCGTAGGACAGTGCGTCTTCGATGTCGACGTCGCGGTTCGCGAGCGCCGCCAGCAAGGCCTGGTCCATCAACTGCGAGCCGAGGTCCTTGTTAGTCTGCAACTGGCTCGGTATCTGGAAGGTCTGGTCGGTCTGGATCAGCTTGGCGATGGCGCGCGTCATGACCATGACCTCGCACAGTGCGCGCCTGCCGCGGCTATCGGCAGCCTTGACCAGGATCTGCGTCACCACGGCTAACAAGCTGGACGACAGGAAACTCTTGGTCTGCTCGCGCTGTTCGATCGGCAGCGCATCGATGACGCGGTCGATGGTCTTGGTGGCGCTGGTGGTATGCAGCGTGCCCAGCACCAGGTGGCCGGTTTCGGCGGCGGTCATCGCCATGGAAATGGTGTCGGCATCGCGCAACTCGCCCACCAGGATGACATCCGGGTCTTCACGCATCGCGGCGCGCACGCCTTCAGCGAACGAGGGAATATGCGTGTGCAGTTCGCGCTGGATGATCTGGCTCTTGACGCTCTTGTGCACGAACTCGATTGGATCTTCGAGGCTGATGATGTTGAGTTTCCGCGTGCGATTCAGGTAGTCGATCATCGCCGCCAGCGTTGTCGTCTTGCCGGTGCCGGTCGACCCGGTGACCAGCACCATGCCCTGGTGGAAATCGCAGAGCTTGGTGACGATGGATGGCAGGTTGAGCTTCTCGAGCTGCGGCACGTCGGTGGGGATGGCGCGAAACACGGCGCCGAGGCCGGTTTCCTTGCGGAACATGTTGACGCGAAAGCGCGCGCCTTCGCCACTGACGTAAGAAAAATCCTGGTCGTGGCCCTTGCCGAAATCATCCATCTGGTTCTTGTTGAGGATTTCCAGCAGGTAGCCTTCGAGCTCCGCGTCGCGCAGTTCGCGGAACTTGATCGGCATCAGGTCACCGCTCATGCGCAGCATGGGCGGGATACCGACTGCCAGGTGCAGGTCAGAGCAGCCTTGCTGCGAAGCAAGTTTCAAAAACGCATCGATGCGTGCCATTAGAGGAATGTCTCCAGCGCGAGGCGCAACTCGTCAACGCTTTGATGGCGTTTGGCCTTGTCAACGGCCATGGCTTTCATCACCGTGGCTGACAGCTCAGGCGAAAGATTCGGGTTCACTTCGATCGGCGCCTTGGCCTTGCCCTGCACATGCTGATACATGACAGACATGTGATCGCCGCGGGTATAGGGAGGTACGCCGGTAAGCATTTCATAAAGTATCACGCCGATGGCGTAGATGTCGGCGCGCTGATCGACGCGCTTGCCGAGAATCTGCTCGGGCGCCATGTATTTCGGCGAACCGATGACATATCCGGTCTTGGTGAGTTGCGTGTCGCCTTCGCGGTGCGCTGCCGCGACACCGAAGTCCACGATCTTGAGCAGGCCTTCGTCGTTGATCAGCACGTTAGCCGGCTTCAGGTCGCGATGCACCACGCCGGCCTGGTGTGCCACCGCCATGCCGATGCACATGTCGATGCCAAATCCCAGCGCGCGCTTCAGTTCCATCGGCTTCTCGCCGACGATTTCTCCGCCCAGGGTGTGCGACGGGAAGTACTCCATCGAAATGGCGTAGTTGCCCTGGATAAACAGGAAGTCGTAGATACGGATGACGTTCTTGTGGGTGATCTTGCGCGAGTAACGCAATTCGTGCACAAACCGTTTCATCATTTCCTCATCCTGCGAAACGTTAGGATTGAGGAACTTGAGAATCAGCCGGTCGTCGACCACCGTGTCTTCCATCAGCAGCACCGTGCCGAAGGCGCCCTTGCCGATGCGCTCGATGTACTTGTAGCGGCCCTCGACGATGTCGCCCGGCGTCAACGTGGAGATATCGAGTTTGGGTGCGCTGCTGGTTTCGGCGGCGCGCACCTGCTCAACGACTTCTGCATCCGGTTTGATCATGGTATTGGCGGAGGAGTCCGCCGCGCGCAGCGTCTTGCCCAGCTGCGCAACGCTGCCGGTGGTGGCTGCCGTTGGCAGCCCGCCGGCGTCGAATCGTCGCTGCAGGCTCTCCAGCGCAACGGTGGCGGCGCGCGCCACCGTGGCGTCACCCGTGCTCACGTGCTGCTGCAACTGCACGCGGATCTGCTCGACGCGCTTATCGTCGGCCAGCAATGCCAACGCCTGCAGCGCTTCAACCTTCAGTTCCTTGCTCGGCTGCGACTGCAGTTTGACCAGGATCGGATCGATCAAGCGCGGATCGCCAAGCTTGCCCAGCGCGCGCACCACCACCGGCATGGCCTTGGGCACGCCCTCCTTGAGCATCTCGTACAGGCGCGGTATGGCTTTGCGGTTGCCGATGGCCGCCAGCGCATCGACCGCGCGCTCGCTGACCCACCAGTCCTTGTCCTTGGTGGCCTCGATCAGGTGCAGGACAGCGCGTTCATCCTTGGTCTGGTTCAGGATCTCGATCGCCGAGCGCCGGATGTCCTCGTTATCGTCCTTGATCAACTGCAACACGGCGTCGACCACCTTGGGTCCGCCGATCTTGCCGAGCGCGTCGGCGGCGCGGCTGCGCACCCACCAGTCGTCGTCCTTGATCGACTGCAGCAGGTGCTTCA
>DAIQQI010000477.1:0-1665 GCA_036786925.1 Steroidobacteraceae bacterium | reverse complement strand
CGTTCAGATCGCTGAACGAAGCCATCAGCGTCGCGACACCGGCATCGACCGCCGCTTTGAAAGGCGGCAAATGGACGTTGCGCAGTTCGATTTCCGGGATGCCGGCGAAATTGTAGTCGCGTCCGGATTCCGAAGCGCCGTAACCGGCAAAGTGCTTGGCGCAGGCCGCGATCGAGCCGCGTGCCGCGAGGTCGTCGCCCTGAAATCCGCGGACCGAGGCGACGGCGAATGCGCTTGTCAGGTAGGGATCCTCGCCGAAGCTCTCCGCAATCCGTCCCCAACGCGGATCACGCGCGATGTCGACCATGGGCGCAAATGTCCAGTTGACGCCGGTCGACGCCGCTTCCAGTGCCGCGACATGTGCACCGCGCTGGACCAGCGCGGGATTCCAGCTCGCGGCCTGGCCGAGCGGTATCGGCAATATCGTCTTGAAACCGTGGATGACGTCGCGCCCCATCAGCAGCGGAATACCGAGGCGACTTTCCTGCACCGCGATACGCTGCAGCTCGTTCACCGTCCCGACGTTGACTTCGTTGAGCAGCGAGCCGACCCTGCCGTCCTTGATAGCCTGGCGCAGCTCCGCTGGAATCTTGCCCTCCCCGGCATT
Source organism: Steroidobacteraceae bacterium (assembly GCA_036786925.1). Lineage (GTDB taxonomy): Bacteria > Pseudomonadota > Gammaproteobacteria > Steroidobacterales > Steroidobacteraceae > UBA964. Next base: position 1,058 of record DAIQQI010000477.1, on the reverse strand, counting down.
CATCTGCGACATCTGGCCGAGTTTTTCTGCGAGCGTCATTCGAGCTAACAGCTGCTCGACGCGCGCGTCCAGCGGATCACCGGCGGCGAACGCGGCGGGCGCGCCGATGACGAGCCCCAGCGCGCAAAGTATGACGCTACGCAGCATCGACTTGGGCCCCAGCCCGGCTTACCGAGTCGCGCGCCAGCAGGCTCATGTCGGCGATCGGATAGTCGACCGTCGCGAGCTTGGGGTAAAGGTAACGGGACAGCGGCGCGTTATCGAAACCGACAGTGCCTCGATCCGCTGTTGCGGCTGGTTCGCGGGGCGACCACCTGCCATCCTGACTACCGTTGCGCAACTGTCTCGCTCCCGTTATCCCCGTGTTGCCGCCGGGCAATACTGCTCGACGTACTGCTGGTGCTGCGGCAACTGCGCCACGACCTGGCGAACGCGGTCGCGAATGCCATCCATGAAGCTGCGCAACTCCTCGTCGCTCATCACGTCCACCACCGGGTGGTATTGCCTCGGCATGATGCCTTGCCCGAGCATGACCTGGATCCAGGAATTCTCGGCAAATAACTCGTTAGGTGCCCGGAACACGCGTCCGGTCTCCCTGAACAATTCGATACGGTGGCGCAGCGACGCGGGAATTTCCATGTTGCTGCAGTGACGCCAGAACGGCGTATCGCGGCGATTGGTCACGTAGTAGTGCAGCACGATGAAATCGCGGATATGCTCGATCTCGTTCTTTGTCTGCCGGTTGAATTCGTCGACATCGGCCTGGGCGATGCCCTTGAAAGGAAACATCTGCATCAGCCGGATGATGCCGCGCTGTATCAGATGGATGCTGGTCGATTCGAGCGGCTCGATGAAGCCGCTGGCGAGTCCGATCGCGACGCAATTCTTGTGCCAGTTCTTGAGTCGCTGGCCTGGACGGAACTTGATGACGCGCGGCTCCGTCAGCTGCCTGCCTTCGACGTTAGCAATCAGAGCCGCACGCGCGGCATCGTCGCTCATGTAGCGGCTGCAGAAGACGATGCCGTTACCGACACGGTGCTGCAGCGGAATGCGCCACT
>DAIQQI010000220.1:0-5465 GCA_036786925.1 Steroidobacteraceae bacterium | reverse complement strand
GGGTGCTGCGGCACTTCGCCCAAGCATCTTGCGGCAATGCGAGCGGCCATCGACAGTCACTCGCGCGCGGAGCGCCCAACCGTTGCCAGGATCGTGAGTGACATCGGCCCGCTAACAAATTCCTTGCCGTCCAGGACCATCGAGAAGCGTCCGCGACGCGCGCGGTCGGCAGGCTCGGCTGGGGACCCGGCGGCTCGCTGAGTCCGGAGGCCCGATGAGGCTGGTCGCGCTGCCAAAAAAAAAGCGGCGCAGTACCGGGCACTGCGCCGCCTTCGGGGGACATCAACCGGCAGCTTAGTTGCCGCGCGTCTGAGCGTCGTGCTTCTGTCGATAGATCCGCTTGCTCATGCGATTGGCTTCGGCCTGCAAGCGGGCGCGTTCGGCGGCCGTCACATCGCCATCGACTTTCGCGCGGGCTTCGTTAGCACGCAGCCTGGCTTCACCGGCAACCAGTCGGCGGGTTTCCGGCCGGGTCAGCTCACCGCTTTTCACGCCCTGGTGGATGCGTGCCGCCTGGTTGTGTTCGCGGCGGTCAAGTACCGGGGTACCGGCAAAAGCGGTCGCGCCGAGCGTCGCAATAACAAGGCCAGAAACGGCCAGAATCGTGGTTCGCTTAAACATGTGAGTCTCCAGCTTCGTCAAGAACCGCACGATTGCGGCTGTTGTGACCCAGAACGAAGCAGGGCGCGAGGCGTTGACAGCGGCCGGGAGAACAGGTTTTTAAGGGATTTTCAGCTGAATGCGGGCTTAACGGCGCTCAAACCTGGAGCCGCTCGCGGCCGCTGTATACGTTAAATCCGCCGGCGCGCAGAAAGCCCACCAGCGTGATACCGAGCGATTGCGCGAGCTCAACCGCGAGGCTGGACGGGGCGCCAATCGCAGCGACGATTTCGATGCCCGCCATCGCCGCCTTTTGCAGCAGTTCGAAGCTGGCGCGGCCGCTGAGCAGCAGTGCACTGTTAGCCGGGCGCTGCATGCCGAGACGAAGTTCGGCGCCCATCAGCTTGTCGGTGGCGTTGTGCCTGCCGACGTCTTCGTAGACTGCTAACAATTCACCGTGTGGGGACACCAGTGCCGCGGCGTGCAGCCCGCCGGTGACCGAAAAAACCGATTGCTGCGCCTGCAACTTCCCGGGAAGTTGCTGCAGAAGGTCCGCACTCATGCGCAGCTGGTCGCCGACGCGACGCCTGGGCACGAGTTTGGTTACGGCGTCGATGGATGACTTGCCGCACACGCCACAGGAGGAGGTCGTGTAGAAACTGCGTTGCAGGGCGGGACGAGGATCCACAACGCCGGAAGCGAGCTGCAGCGCCACCACCTGGCCGGTATTGCCACAGGGACCGATTTGCGCGACGTCCTGCATGGAGTGAATCAGGCCCTCGCCAAACAGGAAGCCGAGCGCCAGTTCTTCGTCATTGCCCGGCGTGCGCATGGTGACGGTTACCGGCGTTCCCGGCAGCGGTTCACCGAATGCGCGGATGCGGATTTCCAGCGGCTCCTCGACCGCCAGCGTATCAACAGCAGATGTGGTCGAGCTCGCCTTGACACGCTCGACGTTGGCGGACACCTGGGCCGTTTTGGGAGTTGTCATGGCGTCTGTCGCGGCGCCGTCAGCGCCTGTTAGCCGACATTGGAATCTGGGAAGGAGTCTTTGCGGCGCTTCATGAAATCGAGCAGCGCCTCATCGACTGCCGGGTCGAGCGGCGGCGCGACGTATTCCGCCAGCTGCTTCTTCCACTGGGCGTTGGCGCGCTGCGCCATGTCCTTGCCGCCTTCGGCCTCCCATTGCTCAAAGCTGTTGTTATCGGCGAGCGGCGAACGATAAAACGCGCTTTCGAAGTTGGCCTGCGTGTGCGCGCAGCCGAGGAAATGCTTGCCAGGGCCGACCTCGCGGATGGCCGACAGTGCCTGGCCGTTTTCCGACATATCGACGCCGGCGAGCAGCGTGTGCATCATGCCGGCCTGATCGACGTCCATCATGAATTTCTCATAGCCCATCGCGAGGCCGCCTTCCAGCCAGCCGGCGGTGTGCAACACGAAGTTGACGCCCGCGAGGCAGGTCGGCAGCAGCGTGTTAGCTGATTCAAACGCGGCCTGGGCGTCGGGGATCTTGGATCCACAGAGCCCGCCGCCGGAACGGAACGGCACTCCGAGACGGCGCGCGAGCGCGGCCATCACATAGAGAACCAGCGCGGGTTCCGGCGTGCCGAAACTGGGCGCTCCCGACTGCATCGATATCGACGAGGCGAAACTGCCCATGACCACCGGCGCGCCCGGATTCACCAGCTGCGCGAGCGCCATGCCCGACAGGGCCTCGGCCAGCGTCTGTGCCACGGTGCCGCCGATGGTCACCGGCGACATCGCGCCGGAGAGAATGAACGGTGTGACGATGGTGGCCTGGTTGGCGCGCGCGTAGTGCTTCAGCGCACCTAACATCGTAGCGTCCCAGGTCAGCGGCGAGTTGGCATTGATCAGGCTGATGACGATGGTTTTCGGCCTGCCGGTCGCGGGGTCCAGGTAGTCCGGGCCAAACAGTATCTTGGCCATTTCAATCGTATCGAGCGCCCGGTCCGGGTGGGTGACTGAGCCCATGAAGGGCTTGTCGCTGTGCTTGATGTGGCTGTAGACCATGTCGAAATGGCGTTTGTTCACTGGCAGATCGACCGGCTCGCAAATCGTGCCGCCCGAATGGTGCAGCGAGTTAGCCATGTAGGTCAGTTTGACGAAGTTATGAAAGTCCTCGATCGTGCCGTAGCGTCGGCCCTCATCGAGACTGCGAATGAAGGGCGAGCCATAGGCCGGCGCAAACACCGTGTTCTTGCCGCCGATCAGCACGTTGCGCGCGGGATTGCGCGCATGCTGGACGAATTCGCGCGGCGCCGAGCGCTGCACGATTTCGCGGCACATGCCGCGCGGGAAGCGCACGCGTTCGCCCTGCACATCGGCGCCGCCGTCGCGATACAACTGCAATGATTCCGGATCGTCGCGCACGTCGACGCCGATCTCCTCGAGAATCGTGTCGGCGTTGTGCTCCAGTATTTCGAGCCCTTCCGTCCCCAGCACTTCGAATTCCGGGATCTTGCGGGTGATGTAGGCGACCGATGCCGCGGCGCGCGCGCTGCGGGCGGCCCGCTTGGCGTCGCGACCGCTGGGCCGACGGTGACTCGTCGCGGCGGCTGTTTCATCGCTCATCGCTCTGACCTCTATCAGCGGATACGTCAGGACCAAGTATGGTCGGGCAGGGGGCTAACGCATGCCCAACTGCGGCATCGACTTGTCCAGGTGCGTCATCCGGAGGCGCAGAAAACCTGCACTTTACGGTTCTGGCATCGCCTTCTCACGGCCAGCCCAGCGCCGCACCCGGTCATGTTGTCGATGGAACAATGCGGTATTGACCGCTTGTGCATCGCGCGTTGAAGATGGGTACCCGCGCATGCGCGCTTTAAGTACGCGCCTTGTAGTGCTCATTATTTAGGTTATATAGGTAGTGTAACTAATTGAATTAGTTATATTTTATTATAAAAAGAGAATCTCGCATTGAATAAGCGTTTGAAACCAAAGCGGCGCCAGTCGAGCACTCGGTCCGCAGCTGTTAGCAGCGTGCGCGCCGCTGCGCGCCGCGCCAGGCTGGAGACTTGCAATCCCGCCACCGGCGAGGTGCTGGCCAGTTTTGCGATCAGCGGCCCCGCCGAGATCGACCGCGCCGTCGCCAAGGCGGCGCGCGCGCAAAAAGCGTGGGCGGCGCTGACCGGCACCGAGCGCGGCCGCGTGTTGCGGCGCGCCGCCGATATCCTGCGACGGCAGAATGACGAACTCGCGCAGCTCGAGACCCGCGACACCGGCAAGCCGATCCAGGAAACCAGCGTCGTCGATGTCGTGTCGGGCGCCGATTGTCTCGAGTATTTTGGCGGGCTCGCTGCCACGATTGCCGGCGAGCACCTGGATCTTGGGCCCAGCGCCTTCGGCTACACCCGTCGCGAACCGCTGGGTGTCGTAGCCGGCATTGGCGCCTGGAATTATCCGCTGCAGGTTGCGTGCTGGAAGACCGCGCCGGCGCTGGCCTGCGGCAATGCGATGATCTTCAAGCCTGCGGAGCTAACACCCATGACCGCGCCGCGCCTCGCGCGGGCGCTGAACGAGGCGGGTGCGCCGGACGGTATTTTCCAGGTGGTGCAGGGATCTGCGGCAACCGGGCAACTGCTGACCCGGCATCCGGGCATCCGCAAGGTCTCGCTGACCGGCAGTGTCGCCACCGGCCGCGCGATCATGCGCGATGCCGCCGATACGCTGAAGCAGATTACGCTGGAGCTGGGCGGTAAATCGCCGCTGGTGGTGTTTGCCGATGCCAATCTGGATAACGCCGTGTCCGGCGCCCTGTTAGGTAATTTTTATTCCGCGGGCGAAGTGTGCTCGAATGGCACGCGGGTATTCGTGCAGCGCCCGGTGCTGGCGGAATTCGTCGAGCGTCTGGTGGCGCGCACCCGTGCGCTGCGGATTGGCGATCCTCTCGATCCTGCGACCCAGGTGGGTTCGTTGATTTCGCAGGAACACATGGACAAGGTGCAGGGCTATATCAGGGCGGGCAAGCAGGCGGGCGCGCGCCTGCTGATCGGCGGCCGGCGTCGCACGGAAGGCGCGCTGGCGCAGGGATTTTTTGTCGAGCCCGCAATCTTTGACCGCTGCAATGACAAGATGCGGATCGTGACCGAGGAGATTTTCGGCCCGGTCATGTGCGTGCTGCCATTCGATGATGAAGCAGAGGTAATCCGCCGCGCCAATGCCACGGAATTCGGTCTCTCGGCTGGCGTGTTCACCACGGACCTGACGCGGGCGCACCGGGTCATTGCCCAGCTGCAGGCGGGCACCTGCTGGATCAATCACTACAACATCACGCCCATCGAGTTGCCTTTCGGTGGCGTCAAGATGTCCGGGCTGGGCCGCGAGAACGGCCGGGCCGCAATCGAGCATTACACGCAGCTGAAGAGTGTCTACGTCGCCATGCAGGACGTGCAGTCGCCTTACTAGCGCGGAGTTGTTCCATGAGCGATGAAATTTTCGATTTTGTGATCGTGGGCGCAGGATCGGCGGGCTGTGTGCTCGCGAACCGGCTGACCGAGGACGGTCGCCATACCGTCTTGCTGCTGGAGCACGGGGGTTCAGACCGCTCCATCTTCGTGCAGATGCCGACGGCCTTGTCGATTCCGATGAATACCAGCCGCTATAACTGGCGCTACCACACGGAGCCTGAGCCGGGGCTGGGCGGGCGCAGCCTGCATACGCCGCGCGGCAAGGTGTTAGGCGGTTCGTCGTCGATCAATGGGCTGGTCTACATCCGCGGCAATCCGCATGATTTCGATCGCTGGCAGGAAGAGGGCGCGTCCGGCTGGTCGTATGCGCAGGTGCTGCCTTATTTTCGCCGCGCCGAGACCCGGCTCGACGGCGGCGACGCCTATCGCGGCGACTCC
>DAIQQI010000219.1:0-5499 GCA_036786925.1 Steroidobacteraceae bacterium | reverse complement strand
TCAAGATGATGCACGCCGACCGCCGGCAGGCCCCAGCCGTAGGCGAGGCTGCGGCCCAGTGCCGCGCCGGTCAGCAGCGCGCCGATCAGCCCGGGCCCCGCGGTGTAGGCAACGCCATGCAGGTCCGCGGCTGTCGTGTTAGCTGTGGCCAGCGCACTGACGACCATGGGCAGCAGCCGCTGCACGTGGTCTCGCGATGCAAGTTCCGGTACCACGCCGCCATAGATACGGTGCAGATCGACCTGGCTGTGGATTTCGTGCGCCAGCAGGCCACGCTCGTGGTCGAGCACGGCGACCGCCGACTCATCGCACGATGATTCGATCGCCAATACCCGGGTCGGCAGTGTTTTCAGAGAACCGCGTTGCATCGCCGCGCACTATAACGAAGTGCGGCGGCATCACCGCGCGGACGGCAGTGCTCAGTGCTGGTGGGGCGCCGGTGCGGCCGTGTCGGACGGCTTGTCCATCATGCCGCAGCCTTTCTTCATGTCCATGCCCTTCATGTCCATGCCGGGCATGCCCATGCCCTTACCCATCATGGACTCATGCGCGGCACGCATCGCGGCCTGGCACTCAGCCATCGGCTTGTCGGATTTCAGGCACTGCGCCATGTCGGCATGCACCTGCGACATTTTTTCCCGCATGGCCTTGCTGGGCGCTGCGTCCATGCCGGGTTCGGCCGCCAGCAGCGAGGTGGTGGCCAGCGCCAGAGTCATCGCCAGCACGGCAACCAGTTTCTTCGCTTTCATAACCGAACTCCTGAGTGAATAATGCTCATAGAATGAACCGTCCGGCCGGCACCGTAATCGGGAAAAGTCCGCATGGCCGCGTAGGACAACCGGGGGTTGCGGATTCTTTGCCTTTTCGGGCGGTTGTCATTAGAATGCCCGCCCTTCGCCCTCGTGGCTTGTTCAAAAAACTCATATAAATCAGGTAGTTGAGGTTTCAATGCCGAGCGTTCGTGTCCGCGAAAATGAATATTTCGACGCTGCCCTGCGGCGCTTCAAGCGCGTTTGCGAAAAGGCGGGCGTGCTGACCGAACTCCGCAAGCGCGAGTTCTACGAAAAGCCGACCCAGGAGCGCAAGCGCAAGAAGGCGGCCGCCGTGAAACGTCACCAGAAACGCATCACCATGCGCGCACCCGGCTACGTTCCTCCGAAGCCCAAAGAGCGTTAGGCCATCGCGATGTCGCTGAAAGAGCGCATCACCGAAGACATGAAGACTGCGATGCGCGGCGGCGAAAAAGACCGCCTCGCCACCATCCGCATGCTGCAGGCGGCCATCAAGCAACGCGAAGTCGACGAGCGCATCCAGCTCGATGATGCCCAGGTGCTGAGCGCCATCGAAAAGATGATCAAGCAGCGCAAGGAATCGATCGCGCAGTTCGAAGCCGGCGGCCGTGCTGACCTGGTTGCCAAGGAAGCCGCGGAAATGGCCTTGCTGCAGGTGTATCTGCCCGCGCAGTTGTCCGAGGCGGACCTGGACGCGCTGATTGCCGAGGCCATCGCCAGCACGGGCGCGGCATCGATCAAGGACATGGGCAAGGTCATGGGCGTGGTCAAGAGCAAAGCTGCCGGCCGCGCGGACATGGGCGCCGTCGGCGCGCGCATCAAGGCGAAGCTCGGCTAGCCGCCAGCAGCCGGACCCGGCGCACGGTACGCGCAGCGGTCGATTTCAGGGCTATCCTTTCACGCATGGCCGGCCGGATTCCGCAATCTTTCATCGACGATCTGATCGCACGCAGCGACATCGTTGAACTGATTGGCAGCCGCGTGCCGCTGAAAAAAGCCGGCCGCGAATACCGCGCCTGCTGCCCGTTTCACAATGAAAAAACCCCGTCGTTCTGGGTCAGCCCGGACAAGCAGTTCTATCACTGCTTCGGCTGCGGCGCGCACGGCACGGCGTTAGGTTTCCTGATGAACTACGATCGCCTCAGCTTTCCCGAGGCGGTCGAGGACCTGGCGCAGCGGCTCGGCATCGAGATACCGCGCGAGGCGCAGGCCAGCGGCGCCGCGCGCGTCGGCGACGACCTGTACGACCTGATGGATGAGGTGGCAAAGCATTATGCCGGCCTGCTCAAGCGCGACGCCCGCGCTGCGAAGTATGTCGAGCAGCGCGGCCTGAACAGCGCCACGATCGAGCAGTTCCAGATCGGCTACGCGGCTAACAGCTGGAACGATGTGCTGCGGCGTTTCGGCGGCAGCGAAGACGCGCGCCGCGCGCTCAGTGAGGCCGGCCTTATCATCGAGCGCGATGCGGCGCAGGCGCGCGAGGGCGAGCGTCACTATGACCGGTTTCGCGACCGCATCATGTTTCCGATCCGCGACGCGCGCGGCCGGACGATCGCCTTCGGCGGCCGCATCATCGACCAGGGCGAGCCAAAGTACCTGAATTCGCCGGAAACCACGCTGTTTCACAAGGGGCGGGAACTTTACGGCCTGTACGAGGTGCGCCGTTCGCGCGCGCCGCTGAAGCGCCTGTTAGTCGTCGAAGGCTACATGGACGTCGTGCGCCTGCACCAGGCGGGCGTCGTGAATGCGGTCGCCACGTTAGGTACCGCAACTACGCCCGAGCACCTGAAGCGGATTTTCCGCCTGGTCAGCGAGGTGGTATTTGGCTTTGATGGCGATCGCGCCGGACGTGCCGCCGCCTGGCGCGCGCTCAACAACGCGCTGCCCGAAGCGCAGGACGGGCGCGAAATGAAATTCCTGTTCCTGCCCGAGGGCCAGGATCCGGATTCGCTGGTCGGCGAGGAAGGCCGCGAGGCCTTCGAACGGCGCATCGAATCGGCCATGCCGATGTCGGAATATCTGGTCAAGACACTCGCCGCCGAAACCAGCACCGCCAGCCCGGACGGCGCCGCACGCTTCGCCAAGGAGGCGCAGCCACTGCTGGCCAGGCTGCCGGACGGCGTGTATCGCGAATTGCTCACCAGCCGCATCGCCGAGGAAATTGGCATGCCGGTCGCGCGGCTGCAGGCGCTGTGGCTGAAATCCGACGCCACCAGTACTAACAAAACCGCCGGCAGCGGCGGCGCGCCCGCCCGCATCGAGGGCTCGCGACCGAGGAGCGCCGTCGACCGCGGCGGCCTGGTGACGCAGTCGGTGCGGCTGCTGGTGCACTTCCCGTCGTCGGCGCGCGCACTCGGCGCCGAAACTGTCGCTGCGTTAGGCAAGCTCGAGGCGATCGACGCGCGCGCCTTGTTCGACATCGTGCAGGAATTGCGCGCGCAGCCGGCCGACATAACCGCGCAGTTTCTGCAGCGACGGGTTGGCAGCCACGGGTACGAGCGCCTGGTCGAGCTCGCCAGCCAGCCCCCGCTGGTGGCCGATCCCAAGGTGGCTGGCAGGCAGTTGGAGGCCACGGTGCAAAAAATATTGGCGGTCGCGCGCGACCGGCGCTACGAGGCGCTGCTCAAGTTGCACTCGGCTGGCACGCTGAACAAGGAAGAATCTGAGGAATTACAGGGACTTATGAAAGTTCCGGCCGCCACGCGGACGGACCTTATTAAATAAGTCAGAGCGCAATGGAATCTGGTGTCGGCCGCCCGGTCTGAGTATCATTCCGCGCTTCATTTTTCGCACACTCCCACCATGAAAATTAAATCAAAAGTTGCGGCTCCGGCTCGCAAAGCGGTTCGTGCGCCCGACGCCAAGCCGGCGACTCGCAAACCTGCTGCCAAGGCCGCTGCGCCCGCCAGGACGGCGGCTGCCAAGGCGACGCATGCGACTCATGCCAAGCCCGCACACGCGAAGCCCGCACACGCGAAGCCCGCGCACGCGAAGCCCACACACGCGAAGCCCGCGCACGTAAAGCCCGTGGCGGCGAAAGCGGCCCCCGCCAAGGCGCCGCTGGCTAACGCGAAGGCGCTGCCTGCTAACACCAAGGCGCCGCTTGCTAACAAAGCCGCCAGGCATGTAACGACCCCAGTCGGCAAGACTGCCGAAACTGCGGCGCCTGCGAAGCTTGCCCTGGTCGGCAAGACTGCCCCGTCTGGCAAGACTGCACCCGCCGCGAAGGCCGGCCCGAAGCCCGGCACGCCCGCCGCGCTGCGCGAAGCCGCCGCCGCCGAAAAGGCCGCTGACAAGAAGGCGCTCGCTGCCATAGCCGAACGCCGCGTTGCGGTGATGCCGGAAGACCGGCAGTCACAGCTCAAGCAGCTGATCGCACTGGGCAAGGAACAGAGCTACCTGACCTATTCGCAGGTCAATGATTACCTGCCGAGCGAAATCGTCGATCCGGAACAGATCGAGGAAATCGTCAACACCATCAACGACATGGGCATCCCGGTCTACGAAAAGGCCCCGGACAGCGAGTCGTTGTTAGCTGCGGAGTCGACTGCGCCGTCGGACGAGGAAGCGATCGAAGAAGCCGCCGCCGCGCTGGCCGCGCTCGATGCCGAACTCGGCCGCACCACCGACCCGGTGCGCATGTACATGCGCGAGATGGGCACGGTCGAACTGCTGACCCGCGAAGGCGAAATCCGCATCGCCAAGCGCATCGAAGAAGGCCTCGACTCCGTCAAGTCGCAGCTCTCGGTGTATCCGCCAACCTACGAATTCCTGCTGAAGGCGTACGAGAACGTCAAAGCCGGTGCGGGCCGCCTGGTCGACATCATCGTCGGCTACATCGACCCTAACGCGCCGGATGTGATTGCGCAGCCGCAGAATCCGACCAAGATGGACCTGGTCGACGAAACCGTGCCGGCCGAGCCCGTTGCGGAAGGAGCCGAAGACGGCGACGAAAGCGAAGAAGCAATCGATACCGGCCCGGATCCGATCGAGGCCGCCGAGCGGTTTGCCGCGATCACGAAAGCCTTTGCCCAGTGGATGGGCTTGCGCGAGAAGGTCGGCGTTGAAGATCCGAAGTCGATCAAGGCGCGCACCAAGCTTGCCGCCCAGTTCATGGAGCTCAAGCTGTCGCCGCGCATGTTCGAGGCGCTGATCGGCAACCTGCGTTCGCACATCAACGAAGTGCGTTTGCTCGAGCGCGAGATCATGGTCATCGCGGTGCGCGATGCCGGCATGCCGCGCAAGGACTTCATCCAGAGCTTCCCGAAGAACGAGACCAACCTGCGTTGGGCCTCGAAGCACGTCAAGCTGGCGAAGAAATATTCCGCGCCGCTCGCCCGGCTGCAGGAAGAGATCGAGCGCCGGCAGGAAAAACTGCTGACCCTGGAAACGGTGTTCCGCCTGACGATCACCGATCTCAAGGGCATCAATCGCGAGGTCTCGGTCGGCGAAGCGAAAGCGCGCCGCGCCAAGAAGGAAATGGTCGAGGCGAACCTGCGCCTGGTGATTTCGATCGCGAAGAAGTACACCAACCGCGGCCTGCAATTCCTCGACCTGATCCAGGAAGGCAATATCGGCCTGATGAAGGCGGTCGACAAGTTCGAATACCGCCGCGGCTACAAGTTCTCGACCTACGCCACGTGGTGGATCCGCCAGGCCATCACGCGCTCGATCGCCGACCAGGCGCGCACGATCCGCATCCCGGTGC
>DAIQQI010000218.1:0-5513 GCA_036786925.1 Steroidobacteraceae bacterium | reverse complement strand
CGATCGTACGCCGCTGCCGCGCGCCAGCGATGACCTGGTCGGCCAGTACACGCGTCTGCTGGATGCGTTCGTTTACGGCAAGTTTGACATGGGTGGCAAGGCCGCCGAACTGCGCCTGGGCCGCCAGGTCGTCAGCTGGGGCGAAAGCACCTTCATCCAGAACGGCATCAGCACCATCAACCACTTCGACGTCGCGGCGCTGCGCGTGCCGGGCTCGGAGGTCAAAGAGGGTTTCCTGCCGATCGAGATGGTGAATTTCTCGCTCCAGCTCACTAACAATGTCAGCGTGCAGGCGATCTACCTTCTTAACTGGAAACCAACGATTCCGGAGCCGGCCGGCAGCTACTTTGCCGCCAATGACTTCGGCACCCCGGGTGGCGACCGCGTCATCCTCGGTTTCGGCGCCTTCTCCGATGCGGGCGTCGATTTCCGCCCCCTGGGCGGCGCGCTGATCAGCGACTTCCAAAACGTCAAGCGCGGTCCCGATCGCGACGCCCGCAAGAACGGCCAGGGCGGCATTGCGTTGAAGTGGTATCTGCCGGATGTCAATAACGGCACGGAACTGGGCTTCTATGCGATGACCTACAACAGCCGCCTGCCTCTGCTGTCGGGCCGTACCGGCAGCAATGCTGGCGTCGCCAATGCCTGGGGCACGGCCAACGCGGTGCAGGCCACGGCGCTGGCCCTGGTTGCGGGTCAATCGATCACGGCTGCGATCGCCACCGGCGCAGGCGCGGGTCTCGCCGCGTCGCGGACCAACGCACTGGGCTTTGTCGGCGATATTTCCTCCGCAACACTGCAGCAGTACGCGACCATCGCGGCTAACACCGCGCTCGGAATGGGCAATGTCGGGTTGCAGGCGAGCAATCTTGCGACCCATGAATACGCTCGGACCGCTTCGTATTTCGTCGAGTATCCGGAAGACATCAAGATGCTGGGCCTGTCGTTCAATACGCAGATCCAGCGCGGTGGCGTGGCGCTGCAGGGCGACCTGACCTATCGCCAGGACGTGCCGCTGCAGTACGACGACGTCGAATTGCTGTTTGCCGCATTGACGCCGTTCGAGGCGGGTCTCGGCCTGTTAGGGGTGCCGATGTTGCCGGTGGGTACGCCGCTGACCGCCTTTGCGCCGCCGGCATGTTCTGCGACGCCACCCGCCAACACGCTCAACGCCTGCAATCAGCTGGGGCGCTTCGTGACCAACCAGGAAGTGACCGGCTGGGGCCGTTTCGATACCTGGCAGGGCCAGTTCACCGCGACCAAGACCTTTGCCAACGTGTTCAAGGCCGCGCAGATGGTGGTCGTGCTCGAGGCTGCCGGTTACTACATCCCGGACATGCCCGACAAGACCATCGGCGGGCCTAACGGCCGTGGCCTGCGCTTCAACGGCCCGGGCACTTCGGTGTCGGGTAACGCGGCATTCGCGGCGCGTCACTTCAACGAGGTGGAGCCACTGAACCGCTTCCCGGACCAGTTCTCCTGGGGCTATCGCTTCGCCGGCCGTCTGGAATACCCGGGCCTGATGGGACCCTGGAACGTGGTGCCACGTTTCTCCTGGCAGCAGGACGTCAGCGGCACCAGCCCCGGCCCCGGCGGCAACTTCGTCGAAGGTCGCTACGGCCTGACCTTAGGTGTGTCGGCCAACCTGCGCGCCAAGTGGGAAATCGATACCGCCTGGACCACCTTCGGCGGCGCGGGCCGTTTCAATGACATCAACGACCGCGACTTTGTCTCGGCCAGCATCAAGTACTCGTTCTGAGCTCTCAGGGGAAAAGAACATGTTGAAGAAAACCATTTCGTTGACGCTGGGCGCCTTGCTGTTAGTCGCTGCGGCGCCTGGCATGAGCGCGGTGTCTGCCGCTGAAGCCGCGCGCCTTGGCGCCGACCTGACGCCGCTGGGCGGCGAGAAGGCCGGCAACAAGGCCGGCACCATCCCGGCCTGGGACGGCGGCCTGACCTCGGCCGCCAGTGCCGGCGTCTCCGGCTTCAAGGCCGGCGGCCATCATCCCGATCCGTTCGCGGGCGACAAGCCTCTGTACACGATCACGCGGGCTAACATGGGCCAGTACGCGGCGGTGCTGACCGAGGGTCACAAGAAGCTGTTGCAGCAGTATCCGACCTACAAGATCAACGTCTATCCGACCCGGCGCAGCGCCGCGTCGCCGCAGCGCATTTACGATGCGACCAAGCGCATCGCGACCACCGCCCAGCTCGCACCGGGTGGCAATGGCGTGCTGAACGCCGGCGAGGGCATTCCGTTCCCGATGCCGACCGAGGGCGTGCAGGTGTTCTGGAACCACGTGCTGCGTTTCCGTGGCGAGAAGATCAGCCGCACCATCGGCCAGTTCCCGGTGACGGCCGGCGGCGAATACACGATGGTGAAATTCAAGGACGAGACCTTCGTCGCCTACAGCGCGCCCGGCGCCAAGTCCGAGAATCTCGACAACATCATTGCGTATTTCATCCAGGAAACGGTTGCCCCGGCGCGACTCGCAGGTGAAATTCTGCTGGTGCAGGAGACGCTCGATCAGTCCAAGGAAAATCGCAAGGCCTGGATCTACAACCCGGGCCAGCGCCGTGTGCGCCGCGCGCCCGATGTCGCCTACGACAACCCGGGCACGAACTCCGACAACCTGCGCACCTCGGACCAGTTCGACATCTATAACGGCAGCCCGCAGCGCTACGACTGGAAGCTGGTCGGCAAGCGCGAAATGCTGGTGCCTTACAACTCCTACAAGCTGCAGAGCGAAAAGCTCAAATACAAAGACATCCTGACCAAGAACCACATCAACCAGGATCATTCGCGTTACGAGTTGCACCGCGTCTGGGTCGTTGATTCGACGCTGAAGGCGGGCACCAGCCACCTGTACAAGCGTCGCACGCTGTATGTCGACGAAGACAGCTGGCAGATCCTCGCTGTTGATTGCTACGACAGCCGCGGCCAGCTGTATCGCGTGCAGGAAGGGCACGTCATCAATTTCTATGACGTGCCGACCATCTGGACGGTTGCCGAGCTGGTCATGGATTTGTCCAACGGCCGGTATCTCGCGCTGGGTCTCGACAACGAGGAAGCCAACAGCCGCAACTTCGCGTTGCAACGGACCACGGCGGACTACCAGCCGTCGACGCTGCAGCGCCGCGGTGTGCGCTAGTCGCAAGGCTTGGGTTTGATTGGCCTATAACGGCGGGCCGGTTGTCTGACCACAACCGGCCCGTTTTTTTTGGATCACCGGTTCGCGAAGAAAACTGGCGGTGTGCTCATGGGGATGAATCGTTTTTGCACCGTGCTGACAGCTTGCACTGCTGCGGCGCTGCTCGCGGGTGATGCCGCGGCCGGATCGGCCGCGGCCGATGGCGCATCCATCATCGCGCCGCTGGCGGCGCAGTCACTGCTGCTCGACGTCGCACGCGCCGGCGATCGCCTGGTCGCCGTGGGTGAACGCGGCCATGTCCTGTATTCGGACGATGACGGCAGGACCTGGAAGCAATCGGATGCCGTGCCGTCGCGCACCATGCTGACTGCAGTCACCTTTGCTAACAGCAATGACGGTTGGGCGGTCGGGCACGATGAAATCATCCTGCGCACCGAGGACGGCGGCAAGAACTGGCTCGCCGCCAGTTACCGCCCTGAAAGCCAGCAACCGCTGCTGGACGTCTGGTTCGAAAACGCCAGTCACGGGCTCGCGGTCGGCGCCTATGGTTCCGTGTATGAAACCCGCGACGGCGGGCGTGCCTGGTCAGCCAGGAAATTCACCTACCAGGCGCTGCCAACACCCAAGGGCAAGAGCGCGGACGACGGTGACGTACCGCCCGATTACCATCTCAACAAATTGATCGCAGCCGGTTCACGCCTGTTCATCGCCGCCGAGGCCGGACAGTTGTTCCGTTCGGATGACGGCGGCGCGAACTGGCGCCAGCTGCCATCCCCCTACAACGGGTCCTTCTTCGGTCTGTTAGCTCTGGATGCCGACCAGATCCTGGCCTTCGGCCTGCGCGGCAACCTGTTTCGCAGCAATGACGGCGGACAGAGCTGGCAGCCGGTGGCCAGCGGTGCAACCGCCATGCTGACCGACGGTTTCGTGCGCGCCGACGGCACGCTGGTGCTGGTTGGCTTGTCCGGGACGGTCCTTACCAGCAAGGATCGGGGCCTCACCTGGACCTTGCATCAGCAGGCGGATCGCAAGGGCATTTCGGCGGCCCTGCCTGTGGCAGGCGACGACATGGTCACGGTCGGTGAAGCCGGCGTGAATCGCATCACAGCGGCGGGTAAGTAGTCATGGCAGGCGTAGCTAACATCGAGAGTACTTCACCATTCGCTCTGGGGATGGAGAAGATCATTTTTGCCCGGCGCCGCCTGGTCATCGGGCTGTTCGCGCTGGTCACGATCATCATGCTGGCGATCCTGATGCGCGGGCTGCGCATCGATGCCTCATTCACCAAGCAGCTGCCGTTGCAGCATGAGTACATGCAGACCTTCACCAAGCACCAGGTGGAGTTCGGCGGCGCCAATCGCGTCCTGATCGCGATCATGGCGCGCGATGGCAACATGTTTCAGGCGGATTTCTTCGCCGCGCTGAAGAAAGCCACGGACGAAGTGCTGGTAATGGACGGCATCGATCGTGGCCGGGTGCAGTCGCTGTTCACGCCTAACGTCCGCTACATCGAAGTCGTCGAGGACGGCATCCAGGCTGGCAATGTCATCGACGCGGAATTCCAGCCCACGCCCGAATCCATGGCGCGGGTACGCGAGAATATCCTCAAGGCCGGTATCGTCGGACGGCTGGTGGCCAACGATTTCTCGGGCGCGCTGGTCAGTGCGATCGTGCTGGAAAAGGACGCCAACGGCAAACCCATCGATCCGATCGCCGTGGCCGAGCAGCTCGAGCGCAAAGTCCGCGATGTCATCCAGAGCCACGGCGTCGATGTGACGACCAAGGCGTCCGGCATGGACGTGCACATGATCGGCTTCGCCAAGGTCGTGCACGATATCGCTCAGGGCGCGACGTCGGTCGTCACTTTCGCAGCGGTGACGATCTTGCTGACGCTGCTGTTCGTCTGGATCTACTGCCAGTCGATCCGTGTAGCGCTGGTGCCGGTGGTTTGCTCGGTTATCGCCGTCATCTGGCAGCTCGGCACGCTGGTGATCTTCGGCTACGGCATCGATCCCCTCGGACTGCTGGTGCCATTCCTGATTTTCGCCATCGGCGTCAGTCACGGCGTGCAGAAAATTTCGGCAGTGACCGATGCGGCGCTGGAAGGCCTGGGCCCGGAACAGGCGGCGTATCACTATCATGGTGAGTATGATCGTGGCACCGAAGCCAATCGCAAGGACGGTTGGTTCAAGACTCCCGGAGAGATCAAACACGGTCGATAGCACGGCCCAGGACAGCGCGCTGGCCAGCCCACAGCCGAGCAACCCACCCAAGGCTCCCAACAACGCATATTCGACTGCAAATGAACGTGCGATCATGCTGCGAGTCGCTCCCAGGGCTTTCAGAATGACTGACTCGTAC
>DAIQQI010000217.1:0-5522 GCA_036786925.1 Steroidobacteraceae bacterium | reverse complement strand
CGCTGCATCGGTTCAACGACCTACCAGGAATACCGCGGGATCTTCGAGAAGGATCACGCGCTCGCCCGTCGCTTCCAGAAGATCGACGTGGTGGAACCCACCATCAGCGAAACCTACGAAATCCTGAAGGGCCTGCGCAGCCGCTTCGAGGAACATCATCAGATTCGCTACGCTGACTCGGCCCTGCAGGCGGCCGCCGAACTGTCGGCGCGCCATATCAACGACCGGCATTTGCCGGACAAGGCGATCGATGTCGTCGATGAGGCGGGCGCACGCCAGCGGCTCAAGCCCGATGCGGAGCGCGATCCCGTGATCGAAGTGCGGCATATCGAGGACGTGGTCGCGCGTATCGCGCGGATTCCGCCGGCTAACATTTCTGCGGACGACAAGGACGTGCTGCGCAACCTCGAACGTAATCTGAAGCTGGTGATTTTCGGCCAGGACGAGGCCATCGAATCGCTCGGGGCGTCGATCAAGATGGCGCGCTCGGGTCTTGGCAATGACCGTAAACCGGTCGGCAGCTTCCTGTTCGCGGGTCCGACCGGCGTCGGCAAGACCGAGGTCACCCGCCAGCTGGCGCTGGCGCTGGGCATCGAGTTCATCCGCTTCGACATGTCGGAGTACATGGAGCGCCACACGGTGTCGCGCCTGATCGGCGCGCCTCCGGGATATGTCGGCTTCGACCAGGGCGGCCTGCTGACCGAGCAGATCACCAAGCATCCGCACGCGGTGCTGCTGCTCGATGAAATCGAGAAGGCGCATCCGGATGTTTTCAACCTGCTGCTGCAGGTCATGGATCATGGGACCTTGACCGACAATAACGGACGCAAGGCCGATTTCCGCCACGTGATCATCGTCATGACCACCAACGCGGGCGCGCAGGACATGGCGCGCAATTCCATCGGTTTCGTCTCACAGGACAACCAGACCGACGGCATGGAAGCGATCAAGCGCCTGTTCTCGCCGGAATTCCGCAATCGTCTCGACGCGGTCATTCACTTCAAGAGCCTGGATCGCCCGGTCATCGAGCGCGTGGTCGACAAGCTGCTGATGGAAGTCGAGGCGCAGCTCGAGCTCAAGGGTGTCACGCTGTCACTGGACGAGGCCGCGCGCAGCTGGCTCGCGCAGAAAGGTTACGACCCCAAGCTCGGTGCGCGCCCGATGGCGCGGCTGATCCAGGAGCAGATCAAGCGGCCGCTCGCCGAAGAGCTGTTGTTCGGGAAACTCGCGGGCGGTGGCACGGTGCGGGCGCGGGTCAAGGCCGATGGCAGCGGGCTGGCGCTGGATTGCGAAGCGACCCGCAAGCCGGAGCCGGTGCTGACCTGATTCCAGCCAGCGGCCTAACGGCCGCGATAGGTGATGCGCCCGCGCGTCAGGTCATAAGGCGTCATTTCGACCGTGACCTGATCGCCGGTGAGAATGCGGATGTAGTTCTTGCGCATCTTGCCGGAGATATGCGCGGTGACGATATGCCCGTTCTGCAGCTTCACGCGAAACGTGGTGTTTGGCAGGGTCTCCACGACCTCACCTTCCATTTGCAGACCTTCTTCTTTGGGCATCTAGTATTCGCAGTAACAACGAGGGCGCGCATTGTGCACGCGGACTTCGCCTGCATGCAAGCCGCGTCGCGCCATCCCCGCCAGGCCGGGTTGTTGCCGGATTACCACGTAAAATCCGGCTCGCTACGGCAGTGCCGGCTCAACAGCTCTACAAACTGGCTGCGCGGCACGATGCGGGCGCCCAGGCTGGCCAGGTGCCGGGTTGCCATCTGACAGTCGATCAGGGCCACGGAGCGCTTCCGGCACTCCTCGACCAGGCGCACCAGCGCGACTTTGGATGCGTCAGAACGCCGGCTGAACATCGATTCGCCGAAAAAAACGCCGCCCAGATGCACGCCGTAGAGGCCGCCGACCAGTTCACCGCCGCACCAGGTCTCGACGCTATGCGCGTAACCCGCGCGATGCAGGTCCTGGTAGGCGGCGCGCATTTCATCGGTAATCCAGGTGCCGCCACCGTTATTGCGGGGCGCGGCGCAGGCGGCGATCGTGGCCGGGAAATCGCGATCGGTGTGCGTCTCAAATTCGCCCGAGCGGATGCGCCGCGCCAGGCTGCGCGACACCTTCAGGTCCTGCGGCAGCAGCACCGCGCGCGGGTCGGGACTCCACCACAGGATCGGCTGGCCCTCGGAATACCACGGAAAGATGCCGCGCTGGTAGCCGGCTAACAAACGCGCCTGGCTCAGATCGCCGCCGACTGCTAACAATCCGGGCGGTTCCTCGAGCGCGCTCTCCACCGGGGGAAAGTGCCCGGGCGGGTCCGCGGCTGTCAGCCAGTGCACGCGGCTCACGGCTTGGCTGCAAAGTCCGACTGGCGAAATGGCAGATGGTCGTCGACGTCGGCGGCGTATTCCTCGACCGCACGTGCCTCGCGTTTCAGGAAATCGGCAATTGCAGAGCGGAAGCGCGGCTCGGCAATCCAGTGCGCCGAGCGCGTCATGTGCGCGCCGAAACCGCGCTTGATCTTGTGTTCGCCCTGGACGCCCGGGTCAAAGTGCCCGATCCGGCGCTCGATGCAGTACTCGATGCCCTGGTAATAGCAGGCCTCGAAATGCAGGCAGTTGATGAACCGGTCCGAGCCCCAGTAGCGGCCATACAGGCTGTCCGTGCCGCGAAAGAATACTGCGGTGCCGACGATTTCGCCGCCCAGGCGCGCCAGCTGCACCATCATCCGCGGGCCCAGCTCGCGTGCCATCCGCGCCAGGAATGCGGCCGACACGTACGGTTCCTGGCCGCGATGATTGAAGGTGCGCTCGATCAAGGCGTGTACGCGCGTGACCTCGGCTGTTGTCAGCTCATCGCCATGGCGGGTCTCGAACAGCACGCCGGCCGCGGCGACGTAGCGCCGTTCCTGGCGGGTTTTCTTGCGGTGCTGGGCTGAAAAAGTTTCCAGGTAGCTGTCGAAACTCGCGTAGCCGCGGTTGCGCCAGTGAAACTGGCAATCCTGGCGGGAGAGGAACCCGGCGTCATGGGCCGCCGCGAGATCGGGCGCCGTCGCGAACAGCAGGTGGACCGACGACAATTCCAGTTCCGACGCCCGCGCCAGGATCGCAGCTAACAACTGCGCGCGCGTCGCGGGGCCGTCCGCATCCGCGCGCACCAGCAGGCGCGGCCCGGTGACAGGCGTAAAGGGCACGCTGATGACCAGTTTCGGGTAGTAGTCGATGCCGCTGCGGGCGTAGGCCTGGGCCCAGGAAAAATCAAAAACAAATTCGCCGAAGGAATGGTTCTTGAGCCAGGCGGGCGCGGCGGCGAGCAGTCCCTGTTCGTCGTGCAGTGTGAAGACCTGCGGCTGCCAGCCGTTGTGCGGGCCGACGCAGCCGGCCAGTTCCAGTCCGGCGAGGAACGTGTGGCTGATGAACGGGTTGCCGCCATCATGCAGCGAGTCCCAGCTTTGGGCGGGAATCGCCGTGACGCTGGTCAGCAGCTCGTGGCGCAGCGGCAGTGCAATCTGATCCGGGATGTTCAGGAGCCGCCACCTTCGAGTCTTTCCAGGTACTTGTCGGCATCCAGCGCCGCCATGCAGCCGGAGCCCGCGGAAGTGATGGCCTGCCGGTAGACGTGGTCCGCTACGTCGCCCGCCGCGAACACACCCGCAATACTGGTGGCGGTTGCCGCGCCTTCCGAGCCGCCCTGGACCGTCAGGTAGCCTCCCTGCATCGCCAGCTGGCCGGCAAACAGCTCGGTGTTAGGCGAGTGGCCGATCGCGATGAACACGCCTGTTAGCTCGAGTGTCTTGCTGCCGGATCCGTCGGTGGCGCGCACCCGCAGGCCGGTGACGCCGTTGGCGTCGCCCACGACCTCGTCGACCGCGTGATTCCACAGCAGCGTGATCTTGCCGGCGCGCTCGCGCTCAAACAGCCGGTCCTGCATGATCTTTTCCGCCTTCAGCTTGTCGCGGCGGTGTACCAGCGTGACATGCTCGGCGATGTTAGCGAGATAAAGCGCCTCCTCGACCGCGGTGTTTCCGCCGCCGACGACGGCGACGCGCTGCTTGCGGAAGAAAAACCCGTCGCAGGTCGCGCAGGCCGACACGCCCTTGCCCTGAAAGGCCTGTTCCGACGGCAGGCCCAGGTACTTGGCGGTCGCGCCGGTCGCGATGATCAGCGCATCGCAGCTGTATTCACCCGAGTCGCCGCGCAGCCGGAACGGCCGGGCGCTCAGGTCCGCGTGATTGATGTGATCCGCGACGATTTCGGTGCCAAAGCGCTTGGCATGCTCCAGCATGCGCTCCATCAATGCAGGCCCCATCAGTCCATGCGCATCGCCCGGCCAGTTGTCGACCTCGGTGGTGGTCATCAGCTGGCCGCCCTGCTGCAGGCCGGCGATCAACAACGGGTGGCGGTTGGCACGCGCGGCGTAGACGGCGGCCGTATAGCCCGCGGGCCCGGAGCCGAGAATGATGAGCGGGCTGTGTCGTACTGTCATCGCGGCATGGTAGGGGAGCGCGGCCCGAGGGCCAAGTGCTGTTGTGCGCGACTTGTGAGGCCGGTTACGTTTCCCGTAGAATCAAAGCTCTGCCTGCCATAGTTGAACTATCTTGACTGAACGCGCTGCCGAACCGGGCCTGGTTCCCGTGATGTCTGCCGCCGTGATCCGGGCGTTGCGCGAAAGCGCCGTCATCGGGCTCGGTGTCATCGCGCTGATGATTTTTCTGGCGCTGGCCAGCTACCACCCGGAAGACCCTGGCTTTTCCTTTACCGGCGACGGCCAGCAGGTCGGCAATCTGATCGGCCGCGGCGGCGCCTGGTTTGCCGATGTGCTGTATTTTCTGTTCGGCGGCCCGGCCTACCTGCTGCCGCTGATGATCGGCTTCGCCTGTGTCGTGATGCTGCGCCGGCCGGCGCCGGCGGCGGACAGGAAGACGCTGCCGCTGTCGCGCGCTAACACGCTGCTGCGCTTCGGCGGTTTCGCCGTGTTGCTGGCGGCGAGTTGCGCGCTGGCCAGCCTGCACTGGAATCCGGGCGCGCTGCGCCAGAGCGCCGGCGGCGTGGTCGGCAGCTTGTTAGGTACGAGCCTTGCGACCGGCGTCGATTTCCTGGGTGCGACGCTGCTGCTGTTAGGCCTGTGGATGGCCGGCGTCGCGCTGGCCTTCGGCATTTCCTGGCTCACGGTCATCGACAAGCTCGGCGCTGTGGCGTTTGCGGCCTGGGACTGGTACCAGGCGCGCCGCCAGAGTGCGCGCGACAGCGCCGAAGGCGAGGTGCGCAAGGCCGAGCGCAAGGAAAATGTGCAGGCCGAGAGCAAGAAGGCGGCGACGCGCGCCAGGCCGCGCATTGAAACGGCAACGCCGGCCGTAGAGAAGAGTGAGCGCGTCGACAAGGAGCGGCAGGCGCCGCTGTTCGACAACCTGAAAGCGGGCGAATTGCCGCCATTGCAGTTGCTGGAGGACCCGCCAGCCGCGCAACAGGCGCAGTCCGCCGAAGCGCTCGTCCCATTTCGTCAACTGCGAGTAGAACCGGGCCG
>DAIQQI010000216.1:0-5534 GCA_036786925.1 Steroidobacteraceae bacterium | reverse complement strand
CTGCCGCTCAAGCCGCAGCGCGGGCGTGGTGCCTCCCTCGTCTTCAGCCATGCTCGCCAGCACGCGCCCGTAGTCGTGCGTCCAGAGATCCGACAGCGCCGGCATCCGCACCACGACTTTCTGCTGCCCGGTGCTCAGCGCCTCGCCCAGCGCCGCGGCGTCTGTCAGCTCGAGATTGGTCAGGATCTCGGGCGGAACCGGCGCCGCGCCGTAGAACTGCATGATGAAGCTGGCCAGCGCCTCCGCCGGGTCCGCGAGCGCCGCCCGCGGCGACTGGCTCACCGTTCCCAGATTGCGGCCGCCGCGCACCCGCATGACGGTGAAGGTGTAGTCGGAAATCTCGCCGACGATGGCAAACACGTCGACATCACGATCCTGGTCGCTCGCGACGATCTGCTCGGCCTGCACCGCGCGCAGGGCCGCCAGCTGATCGCGCAGGCGCGCGGCGGCCTCGAAATCCAGCCTGCCGGATGCTTCGTCCATGCGCCTCGCGAGCTCGTCCGCGACTTCCGTGTTGCGCCCTTCCAGCACGCGCACCGCGGCCTGCACGTCACGCGCGTAGTCTTCGCGGCTGATGACATCGACGCAGGGGGCCGAACAACGGCCGATCTGGTATTGCAGGCAGGGCCGGCTGCGATGCGCGAAATAGCTGTCGCGGCAATTGCGGATGCGAAACACCTTCTGCACGTGGTGCAGCGTCTCGCGCGCCGCGTAGGCGTTGGGAAACGGTCCGAAATAGCGGCCCGGCCGCTCGCGCGAACCGCGGTAGTAGTTGAGTCGCGGGTAGTCATGATCCAGCGCCAGCTGGATGTACGGGAAGCTCTTGTCATCGCGCAGCAGTACGTTGTAACGCGGCTGATGTTCCTTGATGAGGTTGTACTCGAGAATCAGCGCCTCGGTCTCGGAGCGCGCCACGGTGACCTGGATGTCCGCTATCTGCGCGACCAGCACCTGCACCTTGGGGTGCACGTTACTGCGCAGAAAATAGCTGCAAACACGATCGCGCAGGTGCCGCGCCTTGCCGACATACAGGACTTCGCCGCTGGCGGACAGCATGCGATAGACGCCCGGCCGGCGCGGCAGGCTGGCGACGAAGTTTTCGTGATCAAAGCCGGCCGCGGTCATGCTCAAGCCTTGCCGAGCCCGGCCAGATCGCGCGCCCGGAACACCACCTGCTCGAACATCGGCGTCGTCAGGCGCCGCGTCTGGGTGTTGTAGCGGCTGCAGTGATACGAATCGACCAGCACAGCGCCGCCGGGCAGCGCGTGCTCGGCCGCGTGCGCAAATGCGAAGTCGCCGCGCCTGAGCTGCAGCGCCGCAAGCACCGCCTCATGCGCTACGCGACCTAACGCCAGGATGGCGCGCCAGCCGCCCAGCGTCGCCAGCTCCTGGCGCAGGAACCCGTTGCAACGCCGGATTTCATCCGGCTGCGGCTTGTTAGCGGGCGGCAGGCACTTGACCGCATTGGTAATGCGGACGCCCGCGAGACGCAGCGGATCGCTGGCCGACAGCGACTCCCGCTGGCTGGCCAGCCCGGCCGCGTGCAGCGTTGCGTATAACAGGATGCCGGCGTGGTCGCCGGTAAACGGCCGGCCGGTCCTGTTAGCGCCGTGCATGCCCGGCGCCAGGCCGACAATCAGCAGGCGCGGACGCGGATCACCGAAAGGCGCGACCGGCCGCGCATGGTATTGCGGATACTGTCGGCGAACTTCGCGCAAAAACCCGGCAAGCCGCGGACAACGCGTGCACTGCAGGTCGAATGAACCGCTGTCAGTCATCCATATGCCGGACGATGGCTTCGCCAAATCCCGAACAGGACATCAGTTTGGCCCCCGGAATCAGCGCCTGCATCGCCTCTTCGACGTTCTTGCGGCTCGCGAGTTCGCGTTTCGAAGCCTTGAACGCTTCACGGAAGCGTGCGAGGTCATAGGTGAGCTCTTTCGCGGCGATGGTGTTAGCTACACCCTTGATGACGAGGTCCGCCGCTTCAAACCACTTGAGGTAACGCAGCATCATCTCGGCCGACAGGATCAGCGAGCCAGGATTGACCCGGTTCTTGCCGGCGAAACCCGGCGCCGTGCCATGCGTCGCCTCGAAAACCGCGAGACCAAAACCGATGTTGCCGCCCGGCGCGATACCGATGCCGCCGACCTGGGCCGCCAGCGCGTCGGAGATGTAGTCGCCGTTGAGGTTGAGCGTTGCGATCACGTCGTACTCTTCCGGACGCAACAGCACCTGCTGCAGGAAATTGTCAGCGATGACGTCCTTGACCACGATGTCCTTGCCGGAAATCGGATTCTTGAAGGTCAGCCAGGGCCCGGCGCCGATTTCGGTGGCGCCGAATTCGTCTTTCGCAAGCTGGTAGCCCCAGTTGCGAAACGCGCCTTCAGTGAACTTCATGATGTTGCCCTTGTGCACCAGCGTCACCGACGTCCGGTCGGTCTCGACCGCGTACTGGATCGCCATGCGGATCAGGCGCTGGCTGCCCTCCTTGGACACCGGCTTGATGCCTATACCGGAAGAATTCGGGAACCGGATGCCGGTCGCGTGCAGTTCGCGCTGCAGATACTTGATCAGCTTCTGCACTTCCTGAGTACCGGCGGCGTATTCGATACCGGCATAGATGTCCTCGGTGTTTTCGCGGAACACGACCATGTCGGTCGTGGACGCATCCTGCATCGGGCTGGCAACGCCGGGGAAATAGCGAATCGGGCGCACGCAGGCATACAGGTCCAGCTGCTGGCGGATCGCCACGTTTAATGAGCGCATGCCCTCGCCGATCGGCGTGCCCAGCGGGCCCTTGATCGACACCACGTATTCGCGCAGCGCCTCCAGGCTTTCATCCGGACAGGATGAACCATACAGCTTGTTAGCTTTCTCGCCGGCGAAGACTTCCATCCAGGCGATGCGCCGCCGGCCACCGTAGGCCTTTGACACCGCCGCATCGACCACCGATTTCATCACCGGCGTTACATCGATACCGATGCCATCGCCTTCGATGAAGGCAATGATGGGGATATCCGGAACTTTGAGGGAACCGTCGCGATTGATCGTGATTTTCTGGCCGTCCGCCGGCGGCACGAGATGTTCGAACTTCATGGCCCGTCAGTGTACAGGCTGGGATTTGCGCAGCAATTCTTCCGGACTGTTTGCATCGCGCCACAAGGTGGCGAGCCCGACGCGGACATCGATATCGGCATGCGGCCAGCTGATCCCGCCCACGCCCCGCTGATGGCGTTCGGCCACCAGTCGCGCGGCCTGTCGATCGGTATTCGGCAGCAGCATGGCGAAGCCGAAACGATCCCAACGCGCCAGGAAATCTCCGGCGCGCGCATCGCGCCGCAGCGCCCGGTCAACCGTGCCCAGAACCGCAACCGTCGCCTCGGGCCCGTATTGCTCGCCATAGGCCGCGAGGTCATGCATCTCGAGGCGCACGACCGATACCGGATCGGCGCGACGCGCAGCACGCTCCACTTCTTCCTTGAGGCGCGCGGCAAACATGGCCTGCCCGTCCAGCGCTGTCTGCAAGCGCTGCTCGAGATCCATAACCCGTGTGCGCAGGCGCTGGCATTCACTCGCAAGCATTGGATCCGCCGGCATCGCCAGCTCACGCGCAACCACCAGCCAGCGCTGGCCCGACAGCGGGCTGGCGCGCAACTCGTACTCGCGATTGGTGCCACCAACGTTAGCTGACCAGCGGATACCCACGCCCTCGGACGTGCCCGCGCGCTGCGCCCGGAGCCGTTCAACAACGGCTGCCGGCACCAGCTCTGCGAAAGAGCGCCCGACCAGCAGTGCGGGGCCCTGCTCGGCGCGCGGCCAGTTACCTAGCTCGCGCCTTACGGTCGAATTGCAATCCAGCCACAGGCAGGCATCGCCCTGCAACCGCACCAACGCCATCAGGTCGGCTTCGACCGCAGCGGCAATTGGCGCCAGTGCCATGGCTAACGCCGCGGCTTGCGGGAGCGCTCCGCGATCAGCATCGCAAGCTCCAGCGACTGTTCGTAGTTGAGACGCGGATCGACCGTCGACTTGTAGGCGCGCACCAGGTCGGAATCCGACAGGCCGCGCGCGCCGCCGGTGCATTCGGTGACATTCTCGCCTGTTAGCTCGATATGCACGCCGCCGAGATAGGTGCCCTGGTCGCGGTGGATATCGAATGCCAGTTCCAGTTCCTTCTGGATATTCTCGAAACGCCGGGTTTTCAGGCCGCCCTGGCTGTTCTCGGTGTTGCCATGCATGGGATCGCAGATCCACAGCACCGTCTGCCCGGTGGCTTTCACTGCCGCGATCGCCTTCGGCAGCGAGCGCTCGATGTCCTTCGCGCCGAAGCGATGAATGAGGCACAGCCGGCCGGGCTGGTTCAGGGGATTCAGGCGCTCCACCAGTTGCTGCAGCCAGGCGGCGTCCATCGCCGCGCCCACCTTGACGCCAATGGGGTTGGAGATGCCGCGGAAATACTCCACATGCGCGCCATCGACCTGCGCGGTGCGCATGCCGATCCAGGGCATGTGCGTCGACAGGTTGTACCAGCGATTGCTGCGCGGAATGAAGCGCGTCTGCGCCTGCTCGTAATGCAGGATCAGGCCTTCGTGGCTGGCGTAGAACTCCGCCCGCAGCGATTCGTGCACACCCTTGCCACTGATGGTTTCAAAGAATTCGAGGCCATCGGCAATCGAGGCGACGATGCGCTGGTAAGCCTCTTTCGACGACGAATGGCTGACAAACCCGAGGTCCCAGTATTCCGGGTGGTGCAGGTCCGCGAATCCGCCGTCGATCAGCGCGCGCACAAAATTGAGGGTCAGCGCCGAGCGCTCATAACCGCGCAGCAGCAGTTGCGGATCGGGCTCACGCGCCGCGGCCGTGAACTCGGCGCGATTGATGATGTCGCCCCGGTACGAGGGCAACGTGATGCCGTTCTGAGTTTCCGTGTCCGCCGACCTGGGCTTGGCGTACTGGCCCGCCATGCGTCCGACCCGGATGATCGGCTTCTTCATCGCGTGGGTCATCACCAGGCTCATCTGCAGCAGGATCTTCAGGCGCTTGACGATCGCGTCCGATTCACAGTCGTCGAGGTTCTCGGCGCAGTCGCCAGCCTGCAGCAGGAACTGCTCGCCGCGTTGCGCGGCCGCCAGTTCTTCGCGCAGCTTTTCGACCTCCCAGGACACCACGATGGGCGGCAGGCGTGACAGCGCGCTAACAGCGGTGGCGAGCGCCTCCGGATCACGATAAACCGGTTGTTGCAGGGCACTTCGGCTCTGCCAGCTGGCCGGGTGCCAGGTTTGCTGTGCGGGTGTTTGCATACGATGCCTAATGCTACCGGATGCGGCTGCACTTTGGCCAAAACACCTTCCCATCGCCAAAATCCGGGCGCAGAATGCGCCCCTTTATTTTTCAGGGACCATGGCATGTATCGTGTACTCGTACTGGGCGCAGGCAAAATCGGCTCATTGATCGGCGGGCTGCTGGCCGAATCTGACAGCTACCAGGTCCAGCTGGCCGACCTGGACGGCGCGGCGGCGGAAAGCATCGTC
>DAIQQI010000215.1:0-5542 GCA_036786925.1 Steroidobacteraceae bacterium | reverse complement strand
GATGCCCGTGGGGCAGGCCTGCACGCAAATGCTGCAGTCGACGCAGTCGCCGAGACCGGCCGCACGCGGGTCGGTGCCTTTCTTGCGCGCGCCGCGCGGTTCGCCGCGTTGCGCGTCGTAGGTGATGATCAGGGTATTGTGATCAAACATCGCGCTCTGGAAGCGCGCGTAGGGGCAGAAGTATTTGCAGACCTGCTCGCGCAGGTAGCCGGCGTTGCCATAGGTGGCCGCGCCGTAAAAGAGGATCCAGAAAGTCTCCCAGCCGCCTAACGCGCCGTGCGCAACTTCACCGGCCAGTTCGCGGATGGGGGTGAAAAAGCCGACGAAGGTGAAGCCAGTCCACAGCGAAAACGTGATCCAGAGGAACTGCTTGAACGCCTTGCGGGCGAACTTGGAGCCCGACCATGCGGCCGAGTCGAGCTTCATGCGCTGCGAGCGATTGCCTTCGGCGAAACGCTCGAGCGCCAGGTAGACCTCAGTCCACACCGTTTGCGGGCACGCAAAGCCGCACCACAGCCGCCCGGCGAGCGCGGTGAAAAAGAACAGTGCGAGCGCCGCGATGATCAGCAGCAGCGACAGGTAGATGAAATCCTGCGGCCACAAGGTCAGCGAGAAGATATGAAACTTGCGCCGCGGCACGTCGAACAGCAGCGCCTGGCGCCCCGACCATTGCAGCCACGGGATCGAGTAGAAAAAACCTAACAAAAGCCAGGCTGCTGCGCGCCGCAGGCGCGCGAAATGACCGCTTACCTCGCGCGGGTAGATCTTCTCGGCGGCGGCGTAATTGTCGACTGTATCTTGCGGTGCATGCATGTATGTGCCGGGTCTGACATTCAATCAGCGCGCAGCTGTTGCCGGCGCCGCGCCAAGGCTGCGGACATACGCGGCGAGCAGATCCACGCGCGTATCGCCAAGCCTTGCCAGCTGCGCGGGCATCGCGCCCTGACGGCCGAGCGCAATGGTCTGCCGGATCGCGGCCACCGAGCCGCCGTTGAGCCAGATCTGGTCGGTCAGGTTCGGTGCGCCCAGGTCCTTGTTGCCGAGGCCCTCGGGGCCGTGGCAGGCCACGCATGTCGTGCTGAACTTCTGCTTGCCGTCGCGCAGGTCGCCGACGGCCGCTGTCCGGCCGCTCAGGGACAGCACATAGGCCAGCACGTTTTCGACGCCCTGTTCGCCCAGCACTTCCTGCCAGGGCGTCATGACGCCGGTGCGACCTTGTGCAATGGTCTGGCGGATGGTGGCTGGGTCACCGCCCCACAGCCAGTCGCCATCGGTAAGGTTGGGGAACCCCGGCGCACCCCGGCCATCCGACCCGTGGCAGGTGCTGCAATTGTTAGCAAACAGGTTGCGTCCAACCGCGAGCGCCTGTGGATCCCGGCTCAGCTCGTCGATGTCGCGTCCGGCGAAGCGTCCCAGCGTCTGCTTTTCGATCGCTGCGGCTCGTGCGACCTCGGCCTGATGCTGTCCCGCCTGCGACCACTTGAGCGTGCCTTCGTAGTTACCCATGCCCGGATACAACGCCAGCATGACGATGCTGAACGCGATCGTTCCCAGGAACAGCCACAGCCACCAGCGCGGCAGGGGGTTGTTCCATTCGCGCAGGTCGCCATCCCACACATGCCCCGTGGTGTCGCCGCTGGGCGCCGAGCGCGCGCGCCGCGTGTACCAGATCAGCCACAGCACCGCCGCGATGTTGACCACCGTCAGCAGGACGACCAGGAGATTCATTCCGGAACTCATCGTTGCTCACCTTTGCTTTGGCCTTTGCTTTGGTCTTTGCTGTGGCCTTTGCTGGCACTCATGCCAACGTTCACGTCTTCTTCGAGCGGCAGTGCCGCCGCCTCGTCAAATTGCTGGCGTCGCTCGCGGCGCCACGCCCAGACCACGATGCCGATGAAAATCGCCATCAGCACAACCGTCATGATTCCGTTTACGATTCCCATCATCTGTCCCGGTCCCTGTTAGCTCGCTATTGCCACTGCGCCGCAGCCGTGCCCAGTCCCTGCAGGTAGGCGATCAGTGCCTGCATTTCGTTCCTGCCCTCGACCACGGCCGCTGCGCCGGCAATGTCGGCGTCGCTGTAGGGCGTCCCCAGCATGCGCAACGCGCGCATCTTTCCGCCAGTTTCGCCGCCATCCAGCTGGCGCTTTTCCAGCCAGGCAAACGCCGGCATGTTGGACTCCGGTACCAAATCGCGCGGGTTACGCAGGTGCAGCAGATGCCACTCATCGGTGTAGCGGCCACCAACGCGGGCGAGATCTGGCCCGGTGCGCTTGGAGCCGAACTGGAACGGGTGGTCGTAGACCGATTCGCCCGCGAGCGAGAAGCGCCCGTAGCGTTCGGTTTCGGCGCGCAGCGGCCGGATCATCTGCGAGTGGCAGACATAACAGCCTTCGCGGATGTAGACGTCGCGTCCTTCCAGCTCCAGCGCGGCCAGCGGCTTGATGCCGGGCGCCGGCTGGGTGGCGGCGCGCGAGTAGTACAGCGGCACGATCTCGGCGACGCCGGCGACGCTGATGACGATGGCGACCAGCACGCCTAACAGCGCGGTATTTTTTTCAATGGCTTCGTGGCTCATATTCGCGGTTCCGGGGCAGGTTCAGGCGGGCATCGGCACGGGTACGGCCCGCACTTCACGTTCGGGTGCGATCGTGCGCCACATGTTGTAGGCCATGATCAGCATGCCGGCCAGCACCACCACGCCGCCTAACAAGCGGATGACGTAGTAGGGGAAGGTCGCGGCCAGCGACTCGACGAAGGTGTAAGTCAGCGTGCCGTCGGGGTTCGTGGCCCTCCACATGAGGCCCTGCATCAGGCCGGCGATCCACATCGAGGCGATGTACAGCACGGTGCCGATGGTCGTGGTCCAGAAGTGCCAATCGATCAGCTTGACGCTCCACATTTCCTTGCGCCCGTAGAGCCTCGGCACCAGCGAGTACAGGCAACCGACGGAAATCATCGCGACCCAGCCGATCGCGCCCGAGTGCACGTGGCCGATGGTCCAGTCCGTGTAGTGCGACAGGGCATTGACCGTGCGGATGGACATCATCGGTCCTTCGAACGTGGACATGCCGTAGAACGACAGCGACACGATCATGAATTTGAGGATCGGATCCGTGCGCAGCAGATGCCAGGCGCCGGACAGCGTCATGATGCCGTTGACCATGCCGCCCCAGCTGGGCGCGATCAGCATCAGCGAGAACACCATGCCGAGGGTCTGTGCCCAATCCGGCAGCGCGGTGTAGTGCAGGTGATGCGGGCCAGCCCACATGTAGATGGAAATCAGCGCCCAGAAATGCACGATCGACAGCCGATAAGAGTAGATCGGCCGGCCCGCCTGCTTGGGTATGAAGTAGTACATCATGCCGAGGAACGCCGCGGTCAGGAAAAACCCGACGGCATTGTGGCCGTACCACCATTGCACCATCGCGTCGACGACGCCGGCGTATGCCGAGTATGACTTGAACATGCTGACCGGCATCGCCGCGCTGTTGACGATGTGCAGCACGGCGACCGTGATGATGAAGGCGGCGAAAAACCAGTTGGCCACGTAGATGTGCGACACACGACGCTTGGCCAGCGTGCCGAAAAACACGATGCCATAAGCGACCCAGACGATGGCGATGGCGATATCGATCGGCCATTCGAGCTCGGCATATTCCTTGCCGCTGGTCATTCCCAATGGCAGCGTGATCGCCGCCGCGACAATGATTGCCTGCCAGCCCCAGAAGGTGAAGGCCGCAAGTTTGCCGGCGAACAGACGCACGTGGCAGGTGCGCTGCACGATGTAATAGGAGGTCGCAAAGA
Organism: Steroidobacteraceae bacterium; assembly: GCA_036786925.1. Classification (GTDB taxonomy): domain Bacteria; phylum Pseudomonadota; class Gammaproteobacteria; order Steroidobacterales; family Steroidobacteraceae; genus UBA964. The sequence goes on along the minus strand of DAIQQI010000215.1, from coordinate 1,735 downwards.
TGGCGCTGCCGCCGAACGCGAAGATCACCGCGTTGGTATGCAGCGGCCGCAGGCGGCCGAAACTGAACCACGGAAGATTGAAAGCCAGTCCCGGCCAGATCAGTTCCGCGGCAATGATGACGCCGACCAGCATGCCGACGATGCCCCAGACCACGGTCATGATGGCGAACTGTCGTACTACCGTGTCGTTGTAGGTCTCTCCGGCAATAGCCATATTACTGGAATTCATCACTCGTAAGATCCTCGGCATTTTTGTTAGCGAATGCGCCATCTGCGCGCTGATCCGGTCCTGGCCGCTGGCGGGGGGCAAAGCGGGCAGGACCGGGACCAGCGCGCAGCCGGCTTTCGACTCAGGCGACGGCACCGATGGGCGCGACCGCAACGCGCGCGCCACGGCTGCGCTTGGCGATGTCGGTGACGAAACCCGGCGGCTTGACCACCAGCACGTCGCAGGGCAGGGCGTCCAGAACCTGTTCGGCGGTATTGCCGATGAATACGCGCTTGAACGCCGAGCGCGACACCGCGCCCATGACGACCAGCTTGGCGCCGGTGCGTTTGGCAGTCGCCGGAATCGCGATCGCCGGCGGGGCATTGGCAATGTGCGAGGCCGCGGGCTTGATACGCCTGGCTGCTAACAGCTCGGTCAGCGTGACTTTTGCCTGGTGCTCGGCGCCTTCAATGAGGTCACTGGCGAGGCCCGCTGCCGCGATGCCCGCGCTGCCATCGATCAGCGTCGGCGGCGAGAAGGCGTGTACCACCTGCAATTTACCGCGCAGTGCAGTGGCCCAGGCGGCGGCGGATTGCAGGATTTCGTCATCGAGCCGCGCGGGCTTGGCATGCGCGTGCTGCGGGTCAACGGCCGCCAGTATCGTGGGATGACGATACGGCTGGGTGGATTTGACGATCAGGACCGGCAGCTCCGAATGACGCAGCAGGCCCCAGTCGGTGTACGACAGCAGCCACGGCGCATGATGCTTGCCCAGGTGCCGCTCGACGATGATCAGGTTCGCGTTGATCTTGTTAGCTCTGCGGATCAGAGCCTCATACGCGGGGAAGTCCCAGTCCGCATGCGCCCAGGCGCTGACGCCATGGCGCCGGATCCGGTGGGCAAAATTCTCCAGCCTCAGGATCGACTGTTCGCGGCGTTCGGTTTGCAGCTTGCGCAGGGAGACACCGGAGCGACCGGGCATCTCGAGGTAAATCGTGTCATCCAGGCACTGAAAGAGCTCGACTTCGGCGTCCAGGGCCTTGGCGATCTGCGCGGCCTTGGTCAGCGCCGGCAGTGACGTTGCGTCCGCGTTCTTGATCCCGACCAGGATGCGGCGAATGGCTTTCATGTCGATCTCCGCGCGTAGTGTTACCACAACGAGCATGGGATCCCGGCCGGTCAGTGCCCATCCGCACTTGCCGGTAATTTATAGGTATATCTACTTAAGGCCGTAAACCCGGAGCGCGTTGTCGCGCAGGAACTTGCGCCTCGACTCGGGCCGCAGCGCGAGGCCGTCGATCTCATCCATGGTGCGCTTGAACCCTAACACCGGGAAATCGGTGCCGAACAGGACCTTGTCCTGCCCGTAGGTGTTGATGTAATTGACAAAGGCCTGGGGCCAGAACTTCGGGCTGTGCGCGTCCGAGCCGATATAGACGTTGTCGTGCTTCCAGGCCATCGCGATCATCTCTTCGGTCCAGGGGATGCCGACATGGATGCCGATCAGCTTCAGTTCCGGGAAGTCGC
>DAIQQI010000476.1:0-1691 GCA_036786925.1 Steroidobacteraceae bacterium | reverse complement strand
ACCACTGCGCCGTCGTCACTTTGTCGGGACCGATGACCGCGCGCACCTCGTCATCGAGAATCTCGGCCGCCGTGCCGGGCAGACTGGCGAGCCCCGCCTGCCTGAGCCGCAGCAGATAATCGCGCAGTGGCAACCCCAGGCTGCTTGCACCGTGCCAGATTTCCAGTGGCGAAAACGCGTGCAGGTGAATCTCCGGCACCGCGTCCTTCACGGTGCGCGCAATATCGAGGTAGGTTTCACCGGTGTAGCGCGGATGAATGCCACCCTGCAGGCAGACTTCCGTCGCACCGCGGCTCGCGGCTTCAATCGTGCGCGCCGCAATCTCCGACAATTCGAGATCGTAGGCCGGCCCCCGCAATGAATGCGCCGACCGGCCCTTGGCAAACGCACAGAAACCGCAGCTGTGCTGGCAGACATTGGTGTAATTGATATTGCGATTGACGACAAAGGTGGTGGCCTCACCCACCGTATCGGCGCGCAGTCGATCGGCTGCCTGCAGGATCGCTGTTAGCTCCCGGCCTTCTGCGGCAAACAGGGCCGCGATCTCGCGTTCGCTGAAACCGTCGGCCCGCGCCGCTCGTTGCAGCAACTGGTCACGCGCTTTCTGAGTTCCCAGCCGGGGTTTGCCCAGAGCCGCCACGATCTTCGCGGGCGCCCCGAGCCCCGCCCCGGCGCGCCAGGCATCGGACTGGGCAAAGCCGAGCGAGTCCGCGCGCCGCCTGACGGCGGTTGCAATTGCCGGCTCGCACCAGCGATCCGCCCGGCGCGCAAAGGACGGTACCAATGCGAGTCGTTCGGTCAGCACCCGGCCCTGCGCCGCGGTCTCGCTTGCCAACTGCTCAAGCTGCGGCCAGGGTGCCTCGGGATTTACATGATCCGGCGTCACCGGCGAAACGCCGCCCCAGTCGTTCAGGCCCGAAGCTAACAGAGGCGCCAGCATTCCCGGGCTCAGGTTCGGCGGCACCTGGATCGACATTTTCGGGCCTAACACCAGACGCGCGGCAGCTATGCTCCACAGCAGTTCGTCCAGCGGCGCGTCGGGTTCGCGACGCATGCGGGTACCTGGCTTGGCGCGGAAATTCTGGATGATGACTTCCTGGATATGGCCGTAGCGTTCATGCTGTTCCCGGATCGCCAGCAGCGCTTCGAGCCGTTCGCGGCGAGTTTCGCCGATGCCGATGAGCAGTCCGGTGGTCATCGCGACCTGCGCCTCGCCGGCGGCCGCCAGCGTGGCGAGTCGCAGCGCCGGGTCCTTGTCCGGCGCCCGCCAGTGCGCGTTGCCCCTGGCTAACAAACGCCTGCTCGCAGACTCGAGCATCAGACCCATCGATGGTGCGACTGGCTTCAGGCGAAGGAGCTCCTCCCACGTCATGACCCCAGGGTTCAGATGCGGCAGCAACCCGGTCTCCTCGAGTACCAGAACTGCCATCGCGCGGACGTAGTCCAAGGTGCTGCCGTAACCAGCTTCGTCTAGCCAGACGCGTGCCTGGGGCCAGCGCTCCTCTGGGCGGTCTCCCAACGTGAAAAGGACCTCCTTGCACTCGTCAGCGGCCCCGCTGCGCGCGATCGCCAGCACCTCGTCGGGGGACAGGTACGGCGCGGGCAGGCCAGCGGGTGCGGCGGCGAACGTGCAGTAGTGGCACCTGTCTCGGCAGAGCCGGGTCAGTGGGATGAAGACCTTCCGCGAGTAC
>DAIQQI010000214.1:0-5585 GCA_036786925.1 Steroidobacteraceae bacterium | reverse complement strand
CCGTTCGGCATCTCCGTGCGCCGTACCAGTTACCTGATTGACGCGGACGGACACATACGAGACGGCCTCGTTGCCGACTTTGGCGTAAAAGAGCACACGAAGTTCTTCCAGCAAGCGATTGATTTAAAAAGATAAAATCATCCATGTCGAAGCCGCGAGCAGCTGCGACCTTGCTGACAAGGGTCCTGACTCGGGCAAGATTCAGAATCGCAGCTGCGCCAGCCCCGCGGGTCCAAAGCTCGGGCGGCTAACAATCCAGGCCTGGCCGTAGTCGTTGTCGCCGATGGCGATCTGCACACGCCCCTGGGTCAGTTCCGCGACCAATGCCGGCACGGTGTTGCTGTGGCCAATGACCATGACCACCCGGCCGCGCTGCTGTTCCAGGATTTCATGGGCCAGAGCGGCCGCATCTTTGGCATCGCGGACGATGGGTGTAAGTCCCAGCAGCTGCGCCAACGGCGCTGCGGTATCGCGCGCGCGACGGGTGTCGCTCACATAAATGGCCTCGATCGTTCCGGCGGACCTGGCGCTGCCAAAAAGCCGCGCCAGCGACTCGGCGCGCGCCGCCCCTTCCGGTGCCAGAGGCGCATCAGCGATCGCGCCCAATTGCTTTTCCGCGTGTCGCAGTACGATGACCGTGGTCGTAGCCTGCCCGCGCCAGATGTTGAGCGCCATCGCGCCAAAAATCACGATGCCGAGCAAAGTCAGCCAGACCGGCGCGAGGAACGCACGGCGGCCGCGCGCGACGCCAGGCGCAAGAATCGGGTTTTGGGAACTGCCAGTCACGTCACGATAATAGCAGCAGCCTCCGGTGTTAGAGTAAACGCATGAGCACCCCCCTTGCGGGCACCGAATCCCTGGTCAAGCTGGTTGACTCCGCGTTGGGCGCCGGCAGCGTCGAGCAAATCGTCGACCGCCTGCGCGGTGGCCTGTGCGAACTCGTTAGCTTTGGCGGCGTCGAACTCCCGGCGGAGCTGACCAACTGCTGCGGCGACCACTACGCGCGGCGCCTGGTGCACGAGGATCTGGAGCGCGGCTATTCGATCATTGCGATGACCTGGGGCCCGCATCAGGGTACGAGCCTGCACGACCACGCGGGCCTCTGGTGCGTCGAGAGCGTGTGGCGCGGCAATATCGAAGTGCTGCAATACGAACTGATGGAGCAGCGCGACGCCCTGTTCCGGTTCGAAAAACGCGGCAGCATGCAAGCTGGCGTGGGTAGCGCCGGCTGCCTGATCCCGCCGCATGAATACCATGTGATCCGTAATCCGACCGACCGACCGGCCGTGTCGGTGCACATCTACGGCGGCCGAATGGAAGCCTGCAATGTATTCGAAGACACCGGCGGCGGCTGGCATCGCCGCGACCTGAAACCCCTGGGCCTCGACTGACAGTTACACAGACCGACTCGAGTTGCGGAACCAGTACGCCTTCAGCGTCTCGAGCAGCAGCAGATTCAGCACGGCCGCGCCCAGGCAGACCCCGACCGCCGTCCAGTGCAAGTGACTGAAGCGGAACAGCAACTGCGCAGGGCCCCAATAGACGGCAACCAGAATCAGAACCGCGGCGCCGCTCAACAGCACCCAGAGTGATTTGTTAGGCCGCGCGAACGCCTGCCGCAGCGATGACTGGAAAGTACGGTTCACGAGAATCAGCCCCAGGTTCACCAGCACCAGCGAAGTGAATACCAGCGCGCGCAATTCGCCATCCCGGCTGTCCATGCCCGCCGCGGCCAGGAAAACCCCCGCGAGCAACGCGAACGCGATCGCGCCCTGCAACACCGCCCACTGGATTCGGCGCGGCTCCAGCAGCGGACTGCCCGGCCGGCGCGGCGGCCTGCGCATGACGTCGTCCTCCTCGCGTTCTGCCTCGAGTACCACCGAGCAGGCAGGATCAATCACCATCTCGAGAAACGCGATCAGTATCGGCGTCAATATGAGTGGCAAGCCGAGCAGCAGCGGCAGCAGCGCGAGTCCCGCGATCGGAATGTGCACGGCCACGATGAACTCGATGGCTTTGCGCAGATTGTCGTAGATCCGCCGGCCCAGCCGGATCGTCGCCACGATCGAGCCGAAATCGTCGTCCAGCAGCACAATGTCCGAGGCTTCCCGCGCAACGTCAGTGCCGCGGGCACCCATCGCGATGCCGATGTGGGCCGACTTGATCGCCGGCGCATCGTTGACGCCATCGCCGGTCATGGCAACGACTTCGCCGTTTCTTTTGAGACTGTCGACGATGCGCAGTTTCTGGCTCGGCTGTATCCGTGCATAAAGATCGACGGTCCTGACCACGGTGGCCAGTTCTGCATCGGTCATGGCGGCGATCTGCGCACCGCTGACAACCTCGGTGGTCTTGAGGCCTGACTGGCGCCCGATCGCCTGCGCAGTCGTCGGGTAGTCGCCAGTGATCATCAGCACACGAATACCCGCACTCTGGCATTCGGCAACAGCGTCAGGGACATTGGGCCGTACCGGATCCGAAAAGCCAATCAATCCGACAAACTCCAGCGGCAACTCGCGCACTGATTCCGGCAGCTGCGCCGATTGCGACACCACGGCCCGGGCGACGGCCAGCACGCGAATTCCCTCATGGGCCAGCGCGTCAGCGTGCGCGCGAATGGCAGCCAGCCGCTGCCCGGAGAGCCTGCACAACAAGGCAACAGTTTCCGGTGCGCCCTTGGCATAGGCCGTACACTGTCCATCGCTGTCACGGGTGAAAACGTTAGCCATGACGAACAGGTCCGGCTGAAGGCCATAGGCACGCAGCAGGCGCTGCTCGCCGAAAGCCGCGGCGACCGAACCCAAATGCTGTTCCGCGAGCCGATGCACCGCCGCATCCATCGGATCGGTCGCATCAGTCGGACAGGCTAACAACGCGGTTTCAAGCACCGCGGCTGAGTCAGCCGGTGGCGCCGCGGCACTCTGGCGCGTCCATTGCGCTGTCTCGGTCTGTATGGCGACCAGCGCCATGCGATTTTCAGTGAGCGTGCCGGTCTTATCGGTGCACAGCACGGTGGTGGCGCCGAGGGTTTCAATGGCGGATGCGCGACGCGTCAGCACCCGCACCTGCGATATGCGCCACGCGCCCATCGCCATGAATACCGCCAGGACCAGCGGGAACTCCTCGGGCAGCAGTGACATGCCGATCGCAATGCCGCCTAACATTGCCTGCAGCCATGAACCCCGCAGCCAGCCGTACAGCAGGACCGTCAGCACGCCGGCGAGCGCGCCGACAATCGCGAAATTACGCACCAGAACGCTCAGCTGACGCTGCAAGTGCGGCTGTTCGCTGTCGATGCTGCGCAGGGCCTGGCCGATCTTGCCAATTTCACTGCGCGGGCCGGTCGCGTGCACTTGCGCCTTGCCGTTGCCGCGCGCCACCAGCGTGCCAGCGAAAACGACTGGCAGGTCGTCGCCACCGGGAACGACCTCGGCTAACAGACCGCCGGATCGCTGCTCGGGAGTCAGGCAGGCCTTGCGCACCGGAACCGATTCGCCTGTCAGCAATGATTCATCGAGCGTCAGCTCCTGGGTGGTGAGCAGCGTTGCGTCCGCTGCTACCCGGTCACCTTCCGACATGAACAGGATGTCGCCCCGCACGACTTCGCGGCCGGCAATGTAGCGCAGCTGCCCGTCGCGCAGCACCTGCGCGCGCGGGCTCGCCAGGTTGCGCAGCGATTCCAGCACGCGTTCGCTGCGCGATTCCTGAACGATGGTGATGGTCACCGACAGCGATGCGAACAGCAGCAATACCAGCGCTTCGAGCCGGTCGCCGAGCAGCAGATACACGACGCCGCCACCCAACAGCAGCAAGGCCATGGGCTGGCGAATGACCTCCGCAAGGATTCGCAGCACGTTGCGTCGCTCGCGATCCGGCAGTTCGTTGAATCCATCCCGCCGCAGGCGGCTCGCCGCCTCGGCGGAACTCAGCCCTGCAGTTGCTACCGGGTCCTCGACCTTGTCAGGCATTCTGAAGACCTGTGCTACGAAGCGGCCTGGTGCTGGTAAAGATGTGTGCAACCGGTGGGAAATCGGCCGCGTTGTCGAGCGTGCCGATCGCCGATGGTGTTAGTACAGTCTCGGGAGTGCCACGCAGCACCGTGACCCGATCCGCCGCGACTTTGTACCGGACCTCGCCACAGGCGCAGCCGTCCTCCCCTGAATTCGCAGATCCCATATTGGGATCATAATAGAGGTAAAATACGTGCCTATCAGGAGGAGACCGTATGGATACCAAACGTCGCGAATGGCTCAAACGGGCCGGGACTTCGGCGCTGGCACTGCCGTTCGCGGGAGTAGCGCCGGTTTTCGCGGCTGCGAAGCGCGAGCCCTACCAGGAAGAGGAGGTCTACCGCGAGGCCAAGGAATTTTTCGACACCGGCGCCAAGGAATTGTCCGACGTGCTCGCCAAGGTTCTGAAGGATAAAGGCCCTCCGACCGCAATCATCAAGGGCACCGAAGCCGGCGGCGCGATCGGCGTGGGTGTTCGCTATGGCAATGGCCAGTTCGGCTATCGCGGTGGCGGCGGCCGCAGGGTGTACTGGCAAGGCCCGTCGATCGGTTTTGACGCGGGTGCTAACGTCGTCAAGGTCTTCGCGCTGGTGTATGGACTGTCCAACACCAACGAACTCTTTCAGCGTTTCCCTGGTGTCGAAGGCAGCCTGTACTTTGTCGGCGGCTTCGGCATGAACTACGTGCAGTCGGGCAACATCACGATCGCGCCGGTGCGATTTGGCGTTGGCTGGCGTCAGGGGATCAGCATCAGCTACATGAACTTCTCGCCCAAGAAGCGCTTCAACCCCTTCTAAGGCGATGGGGCGTACTAACAGCAGCAGCGCGCCGGTACCAAGTGTGACGGCCGTCTGCTTTTCCTTACAAACCGGAGATATGTCGTATTAGCGCTGGTTAAGATCCGACCTGGGACCACTCGACGCGCGGACCGCGCGCATTAGATTGACCCTACCGTTAAGAATTCTAGCGACTGGGAACCGTGAAAACAGATACTTGCATTGCCGACGCTGATTCAGCTACAGGAGCGCCGCTGATGGCTGTTTCACCGTGATTCGAATCGCCATCGTCAACACCAAGGGCGGATCAGGCAAGACGACGCTCACTGTCAGTCTCGCCAGCTGGCTCGCGGCCCGCGGCAAGCGGGTCGCCATCGTCGACTATGACCCGCAGGGCTCCTCGCTGGCCTGGCTTGGGCGCCGTCCCGCCACCGCGCCGAAGATCATCGGCGTCAAAGCCCACGACATCGATTTCCGCATCAACCGCAGCTACCGCCTGGTCGACGGCCAGGAAGTCAGCTACCTGCTGATGGATACACCGGCCGCAATTGCGCGCCAGAACCTGATCTATTTCTGCCGCGACGCGCATCGCGTGCTGGTCCCGGTGCTGCCGTCGGCCATCGACACGCACGCCTGCGCGCGACTGATCCAGAACCTCCTGCTGAACGGCGGCTTGCGCCATGATCAGGCGCGACTTGCCGTCGTCGCCAGCCGGGCCCGGCATAACACGCTGGCATACACCGCGCTGCAGCGTTTCCTGGCCACCATGAACCTGCCGATTATCGCGACCGTGCGCGAT
>DAIQQI010000213.1:0-5603 GCA_036786925.1 Steroidobacteraceae bacterium | reverse complement strand
ATTGCTGCGGCCGTGGCCAGCGCGCTGGGCAGTACGCTGACTCCGGGCGCCGCTGCGGCGGACCCGGGCGTTGCCGCAGCACAAGACTCCGGCGGTACCACGAACGTTGCCGCCTTTGATGCCTACCTGCGCGGCCGCGCACTGTACAACCGTTCGGAGAATGAAGCATCCGATCGCGCGGCACTCGCGCAGTTCGACGCCGCCATCGCGCTCGACCCCAGGTTTGCCGCGGCCCACAGCGCGCGGGCGCGCGCCTTGCTGTCGATCGCAAATCAATACGCGCGCGCCGATCAGACTGCCGCGCTTTACGATGCGGCCAGCCAGGCGGCGGTCGACGCGACCACGCTCGCGCCCGGGTTTGCCGATGCGCAATCGACTCTGGGATTCGTGTTGTTCCAGGGCCGCCTCGATATTCGCGGCGCGCGCGAGGCTTACGAGAAGTCCTACCGGTCCGGCGCCGGCGACGCGACCGTGTTAGGCCGCTACGCGCTGTATGAGGCGCTGATCGGCAATGCCAACGCCGCAGCGCCCGCCATGACGCGCGCCGTCGAACTCGACCCGCTGAATCCGCTGGTGCACCGGTCCATGGCCAGCGTGCTGTACGCGGCGCGTCGCTACGACGACATGGCAGCGCCGCTTGAACGCGCGCTGGCTCTGAACGCGAAGGTTTCGCGCGTGCACTCGGCGCTGGGCAACATGCTGCTGCAAACCGGCCGCGCCGCCGCCGCGCAGAAAGAATTTGCCCGCGAGCCCCAGGCGATGTCGCGGCTCACCGGCCTCGCCATCGCACAGCACAAGCTCAACCAGACCGCGGAAGCTAACAAGACCTGGCAGCAACTGCTGGCCGACCTGGGCGACAGTGCGCTGTACCAGCAGGCGCAGGTCCAGTCGCAGTGGGGCAACAGGGATGCGGCCATGGCGCTGCTGCAACGCGCCCGCAAGCTCGGGGACTCCGGGCTGATTTATTCGCAGACCGACCCATTGCTGGACCCGCTCAGATCGCTGCCCGCCTTCCAGCAATTGCTACAACAGCTCGGTTTCGACTAGGCTAGCGCACCCCATTTGGGGAGGGAGAAAACCATGACTACAAAAGCAATCCTGTCGACCCTGATTTTGACATCGGCGCTGGCCCTGGCCGCGTGCGCCAAGACCGAAGCTCCGGCGCCGGCGCCAGAACCCGCGGCAATGGCCCCGGCTGCTGAGCCAGCCCCGGCCGCTGACGCGGCACCTGCCGCTGACGCAGCCGCGGCGCCTGCTGCTGACGGCTCAAAAGTTGAGGGTCAGGGCGGCGGCGAAGGCCTCAAGCCCTAAATAAGCGGTCTCTGGCAGGTGGCGCCGTGACACCGGGCGCCGCCTGCCAGAAGTCCGGAACGATTCCTAGGGCTGGCGCGGCCTGATCGTTTTGTCTATCCATTTACTGTATGCGGTAACCAGCGTGTATACGCCGGGCTGGCCGTCGCCGGTGCATTCCTTCAGGCCCCAGCTAACAATGCCGACCACCACCGGCTTGCCGTTGGTGAATACCACGGGCCCGCCGCTGTCGCCTCGACAGGTCTTCCTGTCCGGGGCTCCGGCGCAAAAAACACCGGCGTGAATTCTTTGCTGCCCGTAGTCAGGCAGACCGGCGCAGGTCGGCGCGCCGACGACGTTCAGGTCGACGCGCATCAACACCGCGGATGGCTTGGTACCGTCGACATTTTGCGTCTTGCCCCAGCCCGTCACCGAGACTGGTTCCCTGTCCCCCGGGGCTGGCCCGCGATGGAAAGAAATCTCTTTCACCTGCCTCGGGTCTAACGCCGATTGCGCTGGCTCAACCGGGACGATGTGCAGCAGAGCGATGTCGTCAAAGAATGGCTGCTTTATCCGATCACCCGTATTCCTGGTAGCAAATCCGGGATGCACGATGGCACGATCGACCTTGAAGACGATGCCCTTGTCCCTGGCGATATCTTCAGCGCCAACGCGTACGTTGAATGCCGTGGCAGGCGGCGATTTCGCATCAACGCAATGCGCTGCCGTCAGCACCCAGTCGCGCGCGATCAGCGCCCCGCCACACCAGTGCTGCAGCTCCCACAGCTCCTTGCCCTTGCGCGCCGAGTCTTCCCATTTGTCGGCCGGGAACGGCAGGAATATCTCGACCTGCCAGGCCGCTCCGCCATCCTTCACTTCCTTGCCACCGTACGAGCGGCCGCCGCTCGTGTCGTCTGATCGGGTGTTGTTAGCATTCTGAGCGCCGCCAGCATCTGCTGGCTGCGAATCTTTCCGCGGTCGCGCAACCACCGGCAACTCCGGCGGCGCACGCAGGAATTTTCCATCGGCCCCCTGAGTCAGATCCCGCGCCTGCCCGCCGCCCTCATCTTCATCATTATCGGTATTCTCGTCCTCATCGTCGTCGTCGTCAGGCTCATCCACGACCACCCAGTCATCGTCCGCGTCCTCCGATTCATCATCGACAGCGATAGCGTCGTCGCTGGGATCGTTGTCAGGCGGGTTATTCTGACCAGCGGCCACGGCTGCAGCGCAGGCAAGCAACCAGATCGGCCAAATCGTCTTGATTCCGGGCATGGTGGCACTCCTCAAGGTATTTCAATCTCGGTCATTTGTTCATTGGTGTTGCCGGCGAGGTCTTCGATCATGAAGCCGACCTGATAACGGCCCGCTGGCAGGCGCATCGCATCCACCTTGATGTCATCGAGGCGATCCAGGTGCAGGATTTTGTCTTCGTCGTCCTCGGCCAGCGGCGTTTCCTCGCCGTTGGCATCGATCATCAGGTAGACCGGCCGCAACTGGTCGCCGGACCCCAGGTTGATTTCGCGCGGCCCGTGCGCAGTTTCCTCGACTGCGTAGACAAGGTCACCAGAGACATCATCTCCGGTGAAATCCAGCAGGAAATTCAGCGTGACGTCCAGCCAGGCTGCGGTGCCCTTGAGCCGCACCTGCGCCGGCACGCCCGCCCAGTAAACGTCTTCTTCGTCATCGAGTTCTTCGAACTCGGTAATCGGGCAAATGAACTCACTGGCGCCGTCGCTGATGGAGAACCACTCTCCATCCCAGTCTTCGGTGAGCTCGCCGGTGTCGGAAACTTCCACCGGCAGCGACCCGATCATGACCCGGGCGTCGCCCTGGGGAATTGCCACGATGAAGCTGGCACTGTCGATATCGTCTGCGCTCAGGCGCGCCGTGATCCTGGCCGATCTGCCACTGGCAAGTTCCGCAGTGTCCGTCTTTACCGCGCCGAGCTGCGGGTCGGCCTTGTCCTGCGCTTCAATGCCGGAGTATTCCTGCAGGAATGGAAACCAGCGGTTGCTCTGCGCAAAACCCGTTTCGTTGTAGGCCGTTTCACCGCGGGCCGCGAGTTTCTCACGGTTGGGAGGAAAGAAAATCGATATGCCAGACGCGTTAGGTCGCGCCTGGCCGCGTATTTCGTAGACGACTGCGTTGCGTACCGCCGCCTGGACGGCGCCGGCCGCGCGCCTGCTGGCGTCGTCCCTGACCATCGCCGCGACGTTCTGCGCGAATTGCTGCAGGTCGTAGACCAGGGATCCGCCGCGCGCGCCGGTTGAACGGCCGTATTCCTCGGTGTCGCTGCGGGCGCGCGCCAGAGTGACCCAGGCGGCGCGGCCGCCGCGCGCCAGGTGGGCGCTGGTCGCCGCCGATAAAGTCTGGACCGCGCTTTCGACCGCTGGGATTTTCGCAAGATCGAGCAACGACAGCGTGATGCCCTTGGCCTGGTCGTCATTGCCAAACGAGTCGCGATAGCTGTCGATGATCATGCGACCTAACGCGACGCCGTCCGAACCCGGCGCACGATTCACGGCGGTCAGCCAGGCTGTGTAGTCCCAGCCTTCCACCGGTTCGATTTCCTCGGAGGCGAGCAGATACTTTGCGAACGGCGTCAATGCCGCCGCGACCTCGAGATTCGCCATCACACAGGCGTCGAAGCCGATGAGTTCCAGCTTGCCGTGCTTTTCCACCACGTCCTGCAGCACCGAGGCGATTTCCAGCAGCGTCAGGGTATCGCTGTCGTTGCTTTCATCGACCGCAACTCCGGGCCAGGCCATGCCGTGATCGCCGAACACCAGCGCAAAGCGCTGCGCGGGGTAATCCCGCATCGCAGATTCCACGAAATCGCTGAGCGTGGCCGGATTACCCATATTGGCCTCGCCCTTGTCGGCCAGCTCGCGCAACCTGCCGGGTTCAACGTACAGGAGTTTCGCACTGGTCCAGTCCGGCAGATTGGCAACGCTGCTGTTAGTGTATTTTCCGTCGCCCTGCGGATGCCGGTCCGCCAGCACCACGACATTGACCTGGGCGGTGCTTCCCACCTTGAGCATCTCCCGCAGGTCCTGCATCTGCGGCGCCTCGAGGTCATTGTCCGCGGCAAGATACATCATGACGGTCCAGGCGGCGGGCGCCGCCTGCGCTGCGGCGAACTGCGCGCCACAGCCCCAGGCTAACAAAGCGATGCCTACGAAGCGACAGCAGTGGTTCATGGATTTTTCAGCCCAGGCGAATAATGACTTTGCCGTCGCGCTCAACGCCGGTGAGCGCCGCGCGCTGGCAGGCCGCAACGATATCATCAAGTCCGTAGACGCCGGCGATTCGCGCCTGCAGGGTGCCGCTCGCCATGCGCTCGGCCAGCCGTGCATACATCGCGCGGACTTTCGCCGGCGTCCAGTGCTGCTGGAACTGGCGGCCGAAGCTGACGCCCACGAGACGGATGTCGTTGCGGAACATCAGGTAGAAGTCCAGGTGACAGGGTTCGCGCGACATCGCGCCGTAGCTGGCGACCGTGCTGCCAGGCGCGAGGCAACGCGCCAGCCGCTGCGTGGCCGCCCCGGCAACCGCGTCAAATGCGACCTTCGGCGCGACCCCACCGGTAGCGACCGCGACCCGCGCCGGCAAATCGTCGCCATCGAGCAGCACGGCATCGCCGCCCAGGGCTGTTAGCTCCGGAACCAGCTCGGCGCGCCGCACCACGTTGACGGTGCGGATGCCGCGCTCCCGGGCCAGGCGGATCACGTAGCGGCCGCAGCTGGAATTCGCGGCGTTCTGAATCAGCCAGTCGCCGGGCGCGAGATTGCCGTAGTCCGAAAGCAGTACTTCGGCGGTGGCGCCGTTGACGACTAACAAGGACAACTGGATCGCGTCACCGGGCGGCGCCGGCAGGCAGGCGGCTGCCTTGCAGCGCACTTCCTCGCGGAAGGTCCCGCTGCCAAGCGCGGCAAACACGCGGTCACCGACGGTGTATTCGCGCACGCCGCGGCCGCAACGGGCGACATGGCCAATGCCCTCGAACCCCGGCGTGCGTGGCAACGGCGGTTGAAATCCGGGCGCTCCGCGTATGGTGAACAGATCCGCGATATGCAGCGCCGCGGCTTCCATGCGGATGACGACTTCATCGTCCTCCGGCATCTCCTGTGGCAGGTCCACGACCTTGAGCACCTGCTCGGGTGGGCCAAATTCGAAATGTCGTGCTGCTCGCATTGCGCTAGGCTAACCCACACAGGCGGTAAAATCACCGAGGTTGTCATGACGCCACCGATCCCGAGAAGAACGTTGCTGTGGACGTTAGGTGCCGCAGGCGCTGCGACGGCCCTCCG
>DAIQQI010000475.1:0-1708 GCA_036786925.1 Steroidobacteraceae bacterium | reverse complement strand
TTGCCTTCGGTGGTGCGGAACTCGAGGCGGTATTTGTCGGGAAATTGCACTTGCTGCGCGACGACATGGTAATTGGTCATGAAAATGCCGCTATCCGTCACAGCAAAGCCGGTGCCGTGAAACGCCTGCGCGGTATTCGAGCCGAAAAATCCCTTGATTTGAATCACCGCTGGACGCACGCGGGCCAGCACATCGCGCGCGTTTTCAGAGGTAGCCTGCGGCACGGGCTGATTTTGGACGGCAGGTGGCGGCGGCGGGGACTGAGATTGCGCCACCGCGCTGCTCAGCGCCACAGCCAATAACGCCAATCGACCTACTATTGTCTGCACCATGATCACTTCAGCCTTTCAGCCAGGTTTTGGAGGCGATCCACAGTTTGCGAATCGGTGTAAGTGACGTGCGTTGTTTTAACACTTTACAGCCATCATCGCGAATTTCTTCCAACAGTGTGCGATAGATGCCTGCCATGATGATGCCAGGTATCTGCGCTTTGCGGTCGGGCTCGGGCAGCTTCGCGAAGGCACTGTCGTATTGCGCCAGTGCGCGCTTGATCTGAAAGGCCATCAGCTTCTGAAAGTTTTCCGTCTCGCGAGCGGACTGGATATCCGCTTCGACAACGCCGTACTTCTCCAGTTCATCGAGCGGCAGATAAATGCGGTTGCGGCGCGCATCTTCGCCTACATCGCGGATGATGTTGGTAAGTTGGAACGCAAGACCGAGTTCGGACGCATAGTCGAGAGTTTGTTTTTCGCTGTAACCGAAGATGCTCGCCGACATCAGACCCACTACGCCGGCAACGCGGTGGCAATAGAGCTTTAGCGTGTCATAGTCGGGATAGCGGTTGTAGTCGAGATCCATCGCCATGCCGTCGATGAGTTCGAGCATGTGCTGTTGCTCGATGCCGAACGCAACGACAGCGGGTGCGAGCGCCTTGGTGACAGGATGCTGCGGTTGACCCGCGTACAGTTTGGCGACTTCGTCACGCCACCATACGAGTTTGGTACGCGCGACACCCGCATCGGTACATTCGTCGACGACATCATCGACCTCGCGGCAATAAGCGTACAGCGCCGTGATGGCGCGGCGGCGTTCCGGCGGCAGGAACAGAAAGCTGTAGTAAAAGCTCGATCCCGAGGCAACCGCTTTCTGCTGGCAATATTCGTCAGGCGTCATGTCAAAAAGCAGCGCGCGCTAACATCAACAGCCAGTCATGAGGGCGCAGAACCGGCCGGCGCTGAAACACGTCGAAATTGATCTTTTCGATCTTGGTGAGAATGCGGTCGCCGCCAGCGATAATCATGCGCATTTCAAGTCCCAGCCGGCCTTTGAGCACGTGGCCCAATGCCGCGCCGGAATACAGGTACTGCCGTGTGCGATTGACCTGAAAACTCAAGAAATGTTGCCAGATGTCGTTAGCCGTGGCATGAGCAATATGGGATTCGGTGATGCCGTACTGCGCCATTTCGTCCTGAGGGAAGTAAATGCGGTTTTTCTTATAGTCGATGGCGACATCCTGCCAGAAATTGATGAGTTGCAGGCTGGAGCAGATGGCGTCTCCCCAGGCATTATGTTGCGGCGTGGCGGCGCCGTATAGCACCAGCAGCAGCCGACCGATCGGGTTAGCTGAGCGACGGCAGTAATCGAGCACTTCCGGGTAGTCGGCATAGCGATCCTTGACCACGTCCTGCGAAAATGCGGACAGCAGATC
>DAIQQI010000212.1:0-5610 GCA_036786925.1 Steroidobacteraceae bacterium | reverse complement strand
CATGTTCGCGATCTCGTGGCTGCTGCAGAACAAGCGCAGTACATCGGCTACGCAGCCCGCGGACTAGCCGATGAAAGACTCCCGCCCGGCGATCGCCATCCGCGGCGCTCGCCAGCATAACCTCTGCAATCTCGATCTTGACCTGCCGTTAGGCGAGCTGACCGTCGTGACCGGCGTTTCGGGCTCGGGCAAGTCATCGCTGGTGTTCGACACGCTGTACGCCGAGGGCCAGCGGCGCTATGTCGAGACCTTCTCGCCCTATGCGCGGCAGTTTCTCGATCGCATGGACAAGCCGGCGGTCGATCACATCGACGGCGTGCCGCCCGCCATTGCCATCGACCAGACCAACCCGGTGCGCACCTCGCGCTCCACGGTCGGCACGATGACCGAGCTCAACGACCACCTGAAGTTGCTGTTCGCGCGGGGTGCGGATCTGTTCTGCCGGCAGTGCGGCCAGGTCGTGCGCCGGGATTCGCCGCAGAGTACCTACGAGTCTTTGTTAGCTGCGGCGGCTCGGCATCCGGACTCGCGCCAGTACCTGTGCTTTTTGATCGACATCCCGAAGAACTTCAAGGCGAAGGAAGTCGACGCGCTGCTGCTGGCCCAGGGCTACACGCGCGTGCGCAAGCGCAGCGCGCGCAGCATCGAAGTGATCCAGGATCGCGTGCGGCTCGGGCAGACCGATCGTGGCCGGGTCATGGAGGCGCTCGAAGCCGGATTTCGCGTCGGGCGCGGCCGCGTGTCGGTGCACTTCGTGCCGCTGGACGCGACCACCGACGACGCCGCTGCCATCGCGACCGAGCGCTACTCGATCGACCTGCATTGCGCGAGCTGCGACATCGCCTATCGCGAACCGGTGCCGAGCGCGTTCTCGTTCAATTCGCCGCTTGGCGCCTGCGAAACCTGCCGCGGCTTTGGCCGCGTGATCGGTGTCGACTGGGGCCTGGTGATTCCGGATCCTAACAAGACACTCGCGCAGGGCGCTTTCAAACCCTGGCAGACGCCCGCGTGGTCCGAGTGCCAGAAAGATCTCGAGCGGCATGCGAAGCGCCACGGTGTGCCGCTCGATGTGCCCTGGAACAAGCTGGCGGCGAATTACCAGCAGTGGGTGCTCGATGGCGAAGGCGCCTGGACCAAGAAGACCTGGTATGGGGCCAAGCGGTTCTTCAAGTACCTCGAGTCCAAGGCCTACAAGATGCATATCCGCGTGCTGCTGTCGAAGTACCGCAGCTACACCACCTGCGAGACCTGCAACGGCGCGCGGCTCAAGTCGGAGTCGCTGCTGTGGCGCCTCGGCCCGGTGCGTACCGGTAGCGCGCTGCCGGGCTACAACCTGCACGAGCTTTCGTTGTTGCCCGTTACCCGGTTGCGCGAATTCTTCGCAACGCTGCGCCTCACCGGCGCGCTGGATGCCGCAACCGAGTTGGTGTTAGGCGAGATCCGCACCCGTCTCGGTTATCTGTGCGATGTCGGCCTCGCCTATCTGACGCTCGACCGCCAGTCGCGCACGCTGTCCGGCGGCGAGGTGCAGCGCATCAACCTGACTACCGCGCTCGGCACCTCGCTGGTCAACACCCTGTTCGTGCTCGATGAACCTTCGATCGGCCTGCACCCGCGCGACATGCAGCGCGTGATCCAGGTCATGCAAAGATTGCGCAGCGCCGGCAATTCGCTGGTGGTCGTGGAACACGATCCGCAGATCATGCGCGATGCCGATCGCATCATCGACATGGGACCGGGCGCGGGCAGCGCCGGCGGACGCATCATCTTCAACGGCAAGCCGTCGGAGATCGTCAGCGCACCAGGCTCGCTGACCGGTGAATATTTGTCCGGCAAGCGGCGGGTCGAACTGCCGGCGGGCAGGAAGCACGTTGACTCACCCCACGTGCTGCATTTGACGGGCGCGAGCCAGAACAACCTGAAGAATCTCAGCCTGGATATCCCGTTGCGACAGTTCGTCTGTATCACCGGCGTGTCCGGCTCCGGCAAATCGACGGTGATGCAGGATGTGCTGGAGCCAGCACTGAAGAAGGTGTTAGGCAAGCCGACCGAGACGCCGGGCACTTTTCGCGAGCTGCGCGGCGCGGAACTGATCGCCGATGTCGTGTCGGTCGACCAGACGCCGATCGGCCGCACGACGCGATCGAATCCCGCGAGCTATGTCGGCGCGTTCGAGCGGATCCGGACCCTGTTCGCCAACGAGGCGGTCTCCAAGCAACGCGCCTACACCGCCGGGACTTTCAGTTTCAACTCGGGCACCGGCCGCTGCCCGATCTGCAGCGGCAACGGCTTCGAGCATGTCGAGATGCAGTTCCTGTCGGATGTCTACCTGCGCTGCGGCGAATGCCAGGGGCGGCGCTACCGGGCCGAAACACTGGAAGTGACCGTGGCCGGTGTCAGCGGCGCGCGCGCCAATGTCGCCGATGTGCTCGACATGACGGTCGCCGAGGCGCTGGCATTTTTCGGCGGCGATGCCGAGCTCGCGGCGCGGCTGCAACCGCTCGCCGATGTCGGCCTCGAATATCTGCGGCTCGGCCAGCCGGTACCGACGCTGTCCGGCGGCGAGGCGCAGCGCCTGAAGCTCGCCGGCCATCTCGCGGATGCCGGCGTCAGCGTCCCCAAGGACCTGAAAGCCGGCGGCAAGCTGTTCCTGTTCGATGAGCCGACGACCGGCCTGCATTTCTCCGACATCGCCCGTTTGTTAGGCGCGCTGCGCAAGCTGCTCGATGCCGGTCACTCGCTGCTGATCGTCGAGCACAACCTCGACGTCATCCGCGCCGCCGACTGGGTCATCGATCTCGGCCCCGAGGGCGGCGAGGCCGGCGGCGAACTGGTGTTTGCGGGCACGGTCGCGAACCTGCTCAAGCACCAGACCTCGCATACCTCGGTCGCGCTGCGTGATTATGCCGTCGGGTTCACGCCCTCACAGGTCTCGGAGCCCCGCGACACTTACACGACTTCCAGCGGCGACAACGCCATCGTCGTGCACCACGCGCGCGAACACAATCTGCACGATCTCGATGTCAGCATTCCGCGCAACAAGTTCACGGTGCTGACCGGCGTCTCCGGCTCCGGCAAGTCGACGCTGGCGTTCGACATCATTTTCAACGAAGGCCAGCGCCGTTATCTCGAGTCGCTGAATGCCTACGCGCGGCAGTTCGTGCAGCCGGCGGCGCGGCCGGATGTCGACGCGATCTACGGCATCCCGCCGACGGTCGCGATCGAACAACGCACCAGTCGCGGCGGCCGCAAGAGCACCGTGGCGACGCTGACCGAGCTCTATCATTTTTTGCGCCTGCTGTACGTCAAGCTCGGCACGCAGCATTGCCCCGCCTGCGATCTCGCCATCGAGCCGCAGACACCCGAGACCATGCTGGCGCGGATCTTCAAGAACCACCGCAACAAGAGCATCGAGTTGTTAGCGCCGCTGGTGGTCAGCCGCAAGGGTTACTACACCGACCTCGCCAAGTGGGCGCAGGGCAAGGGCTATGCGCAGCTGCTGGTCGACGGCAAGAGAGTCGCGACCAAGCCCTGGCCACGCCTGGCGCGTTTCGAGGAACACACCATCGAGCTGCCGGTCGGCGAGTTCAAGGTCGCCGCCGCGAATGAAGCGTCGGTTCGTGCGATGCTGCTGCAGGCGCTCGAATACGGCAAGGGAACCGTGCACTTGTTAGCTAGCGGGTCCGACAAGGTCGAAATCCTGTCGGCCCGCCGCGCCTGCCCCGGCTGCGGCCGCAGTTTCCCGGAACTTGATCCCCGCCTGCTGTCCTTCAACTCGAAGCACGGCTGGTGCGGGACGTGCTTCGGCGCCGGTGTGCGCCTGCCCGGCTTCGACGAAGAACAGACCGGCGAAGAAACCGGCTGGAACGAATGGTATGACGACCACCAGGAAACCTGCACGAGTTGCCAGGGCCAGCGCCTCAACGAGGTCGCGCGCGCGGTGCGTTTCCGCGGCGAGTCGATCGGCGCACTGACGGCGAGGCCCGTGGACGAACTGTCGAGCTTCGTCGCGGCACTGAAGCTGAGCGTCCGGGAACGGGCGATTGGCCGCGATCTGTTAGCTGAGATCAGGAGCCGCCTCGGCTTCATGAGCGAAGTGGGCCTTGGCTACCTGCAACTCGATCGCGCGGCGCCGACCTTGTCGGGCGGCGAGGCACAACGCCTGCGCCTCGCGGCGCAGCTCGGCTCGAACCTGCGCGGCGTCTGTTATGTCCTCGACGAGCCGACCATCGGCCTGCATCCCCGCGACAACCGCGTGCTGCTGGCCGCGCTCGCCAAGCTCGCGCACCATGACAATACGCTTTTGGTGGTGGAGCACGACGAAGACACCATCCGGCGTGCTGATCATGTGATCGATCTGGGCCCCGGCGCCGGCATCCGCGGAGGCCGCCTGGTCGCCGAAGGAACCGCGCTGCAACTGATGAAAAACCCGGATTCGATCACCGGGAAATTTTTGCGCGAGCCGCTGCGCCATCCCGCGAAACCACGGCGCGCCGTAGACGCCGAGACGCCCGCGTTGCAGATCGAAGGCGCGACGCTGCACAACCTGCGCAATGTCGACGTACGCATTCCACTCGGCCGGCTGGTCGTCGTCACCGGCGTCTCGGGATCTGGCAAGTCGACGCTGGCCCGCGACATCCTGCACACCAACCTGCATAATTTGTTAGGGGAGAAGCCCGGGGCGCTCAGTGGCTGCCGCAGGATCACCGGCACGCAGCAACTCGACCGGGTGCTGGAAGTGGACCAGACGCCGATCGGCAAGACGCCGCGCTCCTGCCCCGCGACCTATGTCGGGTTCTGGGACGACATCCGCAAGATTTTCGCCGGCACCAATGAGGCGCGGCTGCGCGGCTTCGATGCAAGCCGTTTCTCGTTCAACACGGCCGATGGCCGCTGCCCGGCCTGCGAAGGCCAGGGCATGCAGACGATCGCGATGAATTTCCTGCCGGATGTGAAAGTGCGTTGCGACGTCTGCGGCGGCAAGCGCTTCAACCCGGAAACGCTGACGATACGCTGGCGCGACAAGAGCATTGCCGATGTGCTGGGTCTCGAAATCGACGACGCGGTGGAATTCTTCGCCGCGCATACTACCGTCAGGCACGCGTTAGCCCTGTTGCGCGACGTCGGCCTGGGTTATCTCACACTGGGCCAGCAGAGCCCGACGCTATCGGGCGGCGAGGCCCAGCGCATCAAGCTGGTGACGGAGCTTTCCAAAGTGCGCACCGATGTGCGCAAGCTACGCCAGAAACCGATGCGCACTCTTTACGTGCTCGACGAACCGACAGTCGGCCTGCATATGGCGGACGTCGAGAAACTGCTGGCCGTGCTGCATCGCCTGGTCGACGCCGGCAACAGCGTGGTCGTGGTCGAACACAATCTCGACGTGATCGCTGCCGCGGACTGGGTCATCGACCTCGGACCGGAGGCCGGCAAAGCCGGCGGCGAAATTGTCGTTGCTGGTCCACCCGCCAGTGTCGCGAAAAAGGCCAAGGCCTCGCGCACGGGCGCGGCGCTCGCGGAGTTCCTCGTCGACAGGCTGACGCCCTAACGCTGGACTAACAAAAGCCAGTTTATTTGGGCGGCGGCGGTGCTGCCGGTGGCGGCTCGGCT
>DAIQQI010000022.1:0-18248 GCA_036786925.1 Steroidobacteraceae bacterium | reverse complement strand
CTGTCCAAGCGCCTGAAGCTGATCGAGTCCTTCATCGAGTCGGGTAACAAGCCCGAGTGGATGGTGATGACCGTGCTGCCGGTTCTGCCGCCGGATTTGCGTCCGCTGGTGCCGCTGGACGGCGGCCGCTTCGCGACCTCGGATCTCAACGATCTGTATCGCCGCGTCATCAACCGCAACAACCGCCTGCGCCGGCTGCTCGAACTGAACGCGCCGGACATCATCGTGCGCAACGAAAAGCGCATGTTGCAGGAAGCGGTGGATGCGCTGCTGGACAACGGCCGCCGCGGCCGAGCGATCACCGGTACTAACAAGCGTCCGCTGAAGTCGCTGGCCGACATGATCAAGGGCAAGCAGGGCCGGTTCCGCCAGAACCTGCTCGGCAAGCGCGTCGATTACTCCGGCCGTTCGGTCATCGTGGTCGGGCCGATGCTGCGCCTGCACCAGTGCGGCCTGCCGAAGAAAATGGCGCTGGAACTGTTCAAGCCCTTCATCTTCAACAAGCTGCAGCTGCGCGGCGAAGCCTCGACCATCAAGGCCGCCAAGCGCCTGGTCGAGCGTGAAGGCCCGGAAGTCTGGGACATTCTCGAAGAAGTCATTCGCGAACATCCCGTGCTGCTGAACCGTGCGCCGACCCTGCACCGACTCGGCATCCAGGCTTTCGAGCCGGTGCTGATCGAGGGCAAGGCCATCCAGCTGCACCCGCTGGTCTGCACGGCATTCAATGCCGACTTCGACGGTGACCAGATGGCTGTGCACGTGCCGCTGTCGCTGGAAGCGCAGCTCGAAGCGCGCGCGCTGATGATGTCGTCCAACAACATCCTCTCGCCCGCGAACGGCGATCCGATCATCGTACCTTCCCAGGACGTCGTGCTGGGTCTCTACTACATGACCCGCGAGCGCGTTGGCGCGGCCGGCGAAGGCGCCATGTTCTCCGATATTTCGGAAGTGCATCGCGCCTATGAAACCCGCGAAGCGCACCTGCAGGCGCGTGTCAAAGTGCGGTTGATCGAAACCACGATCGTCAACGGCGAGAAGCACAGCCGCCCACGCGTCATCTCGACGACGATTGGTCGCGCGCTGCTGTCGGAGATCCTGCCGGAAGGCCTGTCCTTCGACATCATCAACCAGGACATGACCAAGAAGAATATTTCCGCGGTCATCAACGTCTGCTATCGCATATTGGGCCTGAAAGAAACGGTGGTCTTCGCCGACAAGCTGATGTACACGGGCTTTGCGTATGCAACGCGCTCGGCGGTGTCCTTCGGCGTCGACGACATCATCATCCCGGACCAGAAGGGCCGGCTGGTGGCTGCGGCGGAAGCCGAGGTCAAGGAAATCCAGAACCAGTACGCATCGGGCCTGGTGACCAATGGCGAGCGCTATAACAAGGTCGTCGATATCTGGTCGCGTGCCAACGACCAGGTCGCCAAGGCGATGATGGAAAAGCTCGGCACCGAGGAAGCGACCAATCTGCGCGGCGTCAAAGAGCGCCAGAAGTCCTTCAACTCGATCTTCATGATGGCTGACTCCGGCGCGCGCGGCAGCGCGGCACAGATTCGCCAGCTCGCCGGCATGCGCGGCCTGATGGCGAAGCCGGACGGCTCGATCATCGAAACGCCCATTACGGCGAACTTCCGCGAAGGCCTGAATGCGCAGCAGTACTTCATCTCGACCCACGGCGCGCGCAAGGGCCTGGCCGACACCGCGCTCAAGACCGCGAACTCGGGTTACCTGACCCGTCGCCTGGTCGACGTCGCACAGGACCTGGTGGTCACGCAGACCGACTGCGGCACGCAGAACGGCCTGATGATGACGCCGCTGGTCGAAGGCGGCGACGTCGTCGAAGCGCTCGGCGAGCGCGTGTTAGGTCGCGTGGTCATCAACGACGTGTTGAAACCGGGTACCGACCGCGTGGTCGTGCCGGCCGGCACGCTGCTGGACGAAGGACTGGTGCGCAAGCTCGAGATGGAGGGCGTGGACGAGATGCTGGTGCGTTCGCCCATTACCTGCGATACGCGTTATGGCGTCTGCGCAACCTGCTACGGGCGCGATCTGGCGCGCGGCCGCCTGATCAACATCGGCGAGGCAGTCGGTGTCATGGCGGCGCAGTCGATCGGCGAGCCTGGCACGCAGCTGACGATGCGCACCTTCCACATCGGCGGCGCGGCCTCGCGGGCGGCGGCAGCCTCGAGCGTCGAAGTACGCAACAAGGGCACGCTGCGCTTCCACAAGATCAAGACCGTGTCCCATGAGAAGGGTTACCTGGTCGCCGTGTCGCGTTCGGGTGAAATCGGCGTGGTCGACGAATTCGGCCGCGAACGCGAGCGCTACAAGATTCCCTACGGTTCGCAGATCACTGCGCGCGAAGGCAGCAGCGTTGCTGCCGGGCAGGTCGTCGCGACCTGGGATCCGCATACCCATCCGGTCGTGACCGAAGTGGCCGGCATGATGAAGTTCCAGGACTTCGTCGACGGCATGACGATCACGACGCAGGTCGATGAGGTCACCGGCCTGTCGTCGGTGGTGGTGCTGGATGCCAAGCAGCGCGGTGGCAAGGACCTGCGTCCGACCATCAAGCTGGTCAATGCCAAGGGCAAGGAAGTGACCTTTGCCAACACGGAAATCCCGGCGGTGTACACGCTGCCTTCCGGCGCGCTGATCAGCCTGAGCGATGGCGCGAAAGTGGCGGTTGGCGACGTCATTGCGCGCATTCCGCAGGAATCCTCCAAGACCCGCGACATCACCGGCGGTCTGCCGCGCGTGGCGGATCTGTTCGAGGCGCGCAAACCCAAGGATCAGGCGATTCTCGCCGAGACCGGCGGTACGGTGAGCTTCGGCAAGGAAACCAAGGGCAAGAAGCGCCTGGTGATCACGCCGGAATCCGGAGAAAAGTACGAAGAGCTGATTCCGAAGTGGCGCCAGCTCAACGTGTTCGAAGGCGAAACCGTCGAGCGCGGCGAAGTGATTGCGGACGGCGAGCCGAATCCGCACGACGTGCTGCGCCTGCAGGGCGTCGAGGCGCTGGCCAACTACCTGGTGCGCGAAATCCAGGATGTCTACCGCCTGCAGGGTGTGAAGATCAACGACAAGCACATTGAAGTGATCATCCGCCAGATGCTGCGCAAGACGGAAGTAGCGGATACCGGCGACACCAACCTGCTCAAGGGCGAGCAGCTCGATCGCGCTCGCGCGCTCGAGCTCAACGACCGCCTGGCCGAGGGCAAGCAGAAAGCGGCGCTGGATCCGGTATTGTTAGGTATCACCAAGGCATCGCTGGCTACCGAGTCCTTCATCTCGGCGGCGTCGTTCCAGGAGACCACGCGCGTGCTGACCGAAGCCGCGGTTCGTGGCCTGAAGGACGACCTGCGCGGCCTGAAGGAAAACGTCATCGTCGGCCGCCTGATTCCGGCAGGCACGGGCTTCGCGGCCCATGCGAGCCGTCGTCGCCAGGAAGACCCGAATCGCCGCAGCTACATGGACGTGGGCGCGGGCGTCGTCGACGCGGAGGAAGGTGGCACCGATACCGTCGAGGAGACGGCTGCGACCTGACGTCCGCTCGAGCCGGGGATCGGCACGGGCCGAACACAAAAACGCCGCGGATTTCCGCGGCGTTTTTGTTAGTGCGTGCGCCCGGGTACCTAACAAGCAGTGGTGGAAAACCCGCGTTATGTCGTATCGCGGCGCGCGCTACCGTTCATCCCCCCAAGTCACACCTTCCGTCGGATGCCAAGTGAGCTGCCCCGGCAATTTGAACCAGTTCACAGTACACACACAGTCATACCGTTAGATTGACTTTCGAAATCGGACGGCAGCACGCCAGTTCCGGTTTACATAGCGCTTCAGCACGCGGATAGGCGCGTGCGACAGCGGGAGGTTGATGGCATGACTGCGTTTGAGAAGATTCCACATTACGCTCGCGGCGCTTCGCTACTGGAGCTGCTGGTCACCATGTCCTTGGTGGGCATTCTTTTCTCTGCGGCAATTCCCAGTTTCATCGACTTCAGCGTGCGTAATCGCATCGTCTCCTACAGCAACGAATTCATATCGGCGATCAGCATGGCGCGCAGCGAGGCCATCCGCCGTGGCACCACGGTCTCCATTTGTCATAGCGACGATAACGCGACCTGTTCAGGCACCTGGAGCGATGGCTGGATAGTGTTCGCCAATTCCGACGGCGACAGCCCGGCCGCGGTCGACGCGGGTGAACCGCTGATTCGCGCGTTTCCCAGCCTGTCCGATAATTTCACCATGCAGGCCGATGCGGCCCTGGCCAGCGACGTGACCTTCGGCCCGGACGGCGCAGCAGTGGCTACGGGTGTGATGTCGGTCTGCCACGATGGCCTGGCCGAAGACGCGCGCGCGATCGTAATCACCAGCCTCCGGCCGCGGGTGGCGCGCGACACCGACAACAACAAGATTCCCAACCTGGACGACGGCACTGACATGGTCAGCTGCGCGTTGCCGTCGGGTTGACGCCATGAAGAACGCACGCGGCTTTTCGCTGGTTGAGGTTCTGGTGTCGATCGTGATCGTGGCGATCGGACTCCTTGGCATGGCCGGCCTGACGGCAGCCAGCCTCAAGAGCAACAACACCTCTTACTATCGCAGCCAGGCGACCGTGCTGGCTAACGACATTCTCGACCGCATGCGCGCCAACGTCATCCAGGCGCGCGGTCAGCAATATGACGTTGCCGCGGGACCGGCCTACACGGCCGCTGCCGGGACCCTGCAGCGCTTTGATTGCGAGGAATGGGTTGCCGCCGTCGTCGCCGCCTTGCCAGGTGGCACGGGAACCGTTGACGTCAACGCCGGCACTGCAACGATCGTGATCAACTGGGATGGCGGAGAATCGTCGTTCACGACGATTTCACGGCTATGACGGCGCACGCTGCCATGAAGCGCCGTGCGCGCGGATTTACTCTGGTGGAGCTCATGATCTCCATGACGCTCGGCCTGGGCACGATTGCGGCGACCGGCTACATCTACCTGGGCACGGTCAAGACCTACCGGGCGCACGACTCGATGTCGCGTCTGCAGGAAGGCGCGCGCTATGCCTTCGAGCTGATGGGCAAGGACCTGCGCATGGCCGGAACCGTCGGCTGTCCGAATGCAACATCGGTCAATGTGCTGAATAACAGCACGGACTGGGACAAAGATCTGTTCCGCATGCCGATCGTCAGCGTCCCGCAGGATGGCGTGGCGGGCACCGAAACGGAATTCAGCGATGCGTTGCGGGTACTGCGCGCCGACATGACGCGCGAGTACGTCGTGCTGGTGCACGACAGCATCGGCGGAACGTTTACGCTGACCGGCCCGCACAACATCACGGCGGGCCAGTACATGATTGCGACCGATTGCAACCATGCGGTGGTGTTCCAGGCCTCCGTGCCTGCCGCGAACCAGATCAGCCACCCCGCCGGTGGCGTTCCTGGAAACTCCACCAGTCTGTTAGGCGCGGGCGGTGTCGCCTACACGTTCGCGCCGGGCTCGCGCCTGTATCGACTCGACTCGACCAGTTACTTCGTTGCTAACAATGTTGCCGGCCAGCCGAGCCTGTTTCGCAGCCGGCCGCGCGGCGCAAACGGCGTGATCACGCGCGAGGAACTGATCGAGGGCGTCGAGGACCTGCGGGTGACGTTCGCAGTCGACACCACGGTGGCGGCGGATGGCCAGGCGGACTTCATCGATCCCGATGGCGACGGCAATCCGTACCTGACCGCGGCACAAGTGGACTCGGGCGCCGTTCCCGGCGCCAATACCTCGCAGCGCTGGGCACGCGTTCTCAGCGCCAGGATCAGCACACTGATCCGCACCAATGAGGACGGCATCGTGCCGGTCGCGCAGAGCTACACCTTCAACGGCGTCGCCACGGTCCCGCTGGACCGGCGCCTGCGCAAGGTATCCACCAACGTGATCCGGCTGAGGAATCGATGAACAAGCAACGCGGCGCCAGTTTGCTGATCGCACTGATCTTCCTGGTCATCATGGCGATGCTGAGCGTGACGCTGGCCAATGTCTCGCGACTCGAGGAGAACATGGCCGGCAATACCCGGGAGCGCGACCTCGCGCTGCAGGCTGCCGAGGCGTCCTTGCGCGATGCCGAGGTGCGCCTGGCGGTGCCGGCGTTTCGCGCCACCGCATTCCCGGCATTCAACGCGAACGTCATCAACACGGCGCAGTACTGGGAAAATTGTTTCACGGCCGGCGTGGTTCCGTGCGCGGTGACCTACCAGCCAACGACGAATCTGCCGACCGCCGGCGCCGGCAGGATTGCCGAGCAACCGCGTTTCATTATCGAGCGCAAGCCTAACGTGGGCTTGACACAGGTATTCCGGGTGACAGCGCGGGCTGTCGGCGGTTCCACTGACACAGTTGTAGTACTCCAGGCCGAATTCGGCGTGACGCCATAGGCCGTCGCGGCCGGTCAACATCAAGGTGATTCCGATGAACAAGAGCTTCTCCGTAAAGTCAAAATCAGTAGCCAGCCTCGGCGGCTTCCTGCTGATGCTGCTGGCGGCACCGGCTGGCTGGGCGGTCAACATCGCGGACACGCCGCTGTTCCTGTCGGTAGCCGTGCCGCCTAACATCGTGGTCACGCTCGACGATTCGGGCAGTATGAAGCGCGCCTTCGTGCCCGACATCTGCGGCGGCGGCGGCGACGACTGCGCGGCGCTAGATAACCGTTGGGGCAAGTCCGCGCGAGGCAACCCGCTGTACTACAACCCCGCTGTGCAGTACCCGCAGGGGCGGCGCGCGGATGGCACGCCGATAGCAACCTCGTTTGCCGCGGCCTGGAACGATGGGTTTGATGCCGCATTCGGCGCGGTGAACCTGAGCAACAACTATCGCCCGACTGCGTACCTGAATCACGGCGACCCGTCGGTCGTCGCACACGGCTTCATCGGTCATTTTGACACCGATGTTCAGTGCAGTACCGCAGCCGGCGCCGGTCTGTGTCAGATCAGGACTCCGGCGGGTGGTTGGTCCAGCGGCGCTACCGCGTGTGTCGGCCTGACTGCGGCAACCCGCAAGGCGTTTTGTCGCGGCCAGCAGGCAGCAACCTCGCCGGGTGCGGCCGACGTCGTGCCGGGTGGTGTGCCTGCTTATTACTATATGTTTGATGCCGGCCGCGCGGGCTGCGATGGCACGAACGCGGACAACGACTGCTACCGTATCGTGCTGGTTACCAACACCTCCGGTCCGGGCAATACCGACGAGCGCCAGAACTTCGCGAATTGGTACTCGTTTGCCAGAACCCGCAATCTGGCGACTGCGACCGCCGCTTCGCTGGCTTTCGTGGATCTGGATCCGTCCACGCGTTTGGCGTGGCAGGGCCTGAACTCGTGCTTCAACACCGGCACCAATACCCTGGTCGACCCGGATTGCGACGGCTGGCGTGACAATTTCATCAACAAGAGCAACGCGATCCGGGATTTTTCCGGTACGCATAAAGCGAATTTCTATGACTGGATTTCGCAGCAGAGTACCCGCAACTCAACACCGTTGCCGATAGGCATGACGCGCGCGGGTGAGTACTTCCGCACCACGGGCGAGAACAGCCCGTACGACAACAATTTTTCGACGGCCGCATCCGGGCAGTATTCCTGCCGCCGCAACTATCACATCACGATGACCGACGGTTTGTGGAACAACACCGTTGCCATCGGCAACGTCGACAATTCGACCATCGTGCTGCCCGAAGTAGCGACCGAGCCCGAGCCGGACGTTACGCGCTACACGCCGATGCCGCCGTACAGGGATACGGCTTCCGACACGTTGTCCGACGTCGCGATGCGGTATTCGCTGATGGATCTTGCGCCGTCGCTTCCTAACAAGCTGCTGCCGATCTATCGCGAGCGCAATGGTACGGCGACCCAGCAATACTGGAACCCGCGCAATGATCCCTATACCTGGCAGCACATGGTGAATTTCACCATCGGCCTGGGCTTGTCGAGCTTCATCCCGGCGGCCGGACTTACCTGGACCGGCAACATGTACGGCGGCAGCTACCCGGCCATCGCGGCGGGTCTGCAGGCATGGCCTGCGGCCAGCACTGCGGCCCCTCCGGCTAACATCACCGACATGTGGCATGCGGCTATCAACAGTCGCGGGCAGTTCTTCAACGCCGATAACCCGACGGCACTCGGCGCCGCATTCCGCGAGGCACTGGTCGCGATCACCAGCGACGCCGGTTCGTCGGCCGCGCTGTCGACCAACTCGACCAGCGTCCAGCCCGGCACGACCGTCGTGTATCAGGCCAAGTTCAGCCGCGGCTGGACCGGTAGCCTGCTGGCGCTGCCCGTGGCCGCCGATGGTGCGGTCGGCTCGCAGATCTGGGATGCCAGCCAGAATATTCCGGCCTGGGGTTCGCGCAGGATCTTCACCTGGGACGGGTCACAGGGCCGGAAATTCGACGGCTGCGGCAGTCTCAATAATGCACAGCGCACGGCTCTTGATACCGACATCTTCGGAGTCAACGATGGCGATTGTGACCGGCGCCTGGGCTGGTTGCGGGGCGATCCTTCCAGGGAGCAACGCAATGGTGGCTCATACCGCAATCGGCCCGACACCGTGATGGGCGATGTCATCAACTCTGACCCGGCCTACGTCAAGGACATCAACTACGGCTACTCGAACCTGCCCGCCGGTACGCCGGGTCAGGCGAGCTATGGCCTCTATCGTGCCGCTAACCTGACGCGCGAGCCCATGGTGTATGTGGGCGCCAACGACGGCATGTTGCACGGATTTCTTGCCGCAAGCGGGGTGGAAAACTTTGCGTACGTTCCGTATGGCGTGTACTCGAACCTCAGCAAGCTGACAGCGCCGACCTATGCGCACAAGTTTTTTGTCGACGGCGGTATCACCGTCAGTGATGCCTATATCGGTGGCAATTGGAAGACGATCCTGGTGGCCGGCCTGAATGCCGGTGGCAACACCGTGTACGCAATTGACGTGAGCCGGCCGGGCAGCACCGCCGAAAGCGACGTGCTGTGGGAGTTCTCCGAAGCCAACATGGGCCAGAGCTACAGCCAGCCGCAGATTGGAATCCTCGAGAACGGTGCCTGGGTCGCCGTGTTCGGCAACGGTTACAACAGCAGCACCGGCGGCGCCTATCTGTACGTCGTCGATCTCAGGACCGGTTCGCTGCTGGCGAAAATCAACGCCAGCGACATTGCGGGCAACGAAGACAATGGCCTGTCGACGCCGCTGCTGTATGACGCGGACGGCAATAACATGATCGATACGATCTATGCCGGCGACCTGTTAGGCAACATGTGGAAGTTCGATGTCTCGGGAACGCCGGGTACGTGGAATGTGGGCTTCTCGGGTGCTCCGCTGTTCACCGCCCGCAGTGCCACTAACACCGTGCAGCCGATTACGGCGCCACCGAAAGCCGTAGCTCATCCGTTGGGCGGCAGCATCGTGATGTTCGGCACGGGACGCTACCTGACCTATGCGGACGTGTCCGACACCTCGCTGCAGACTTTCTACGGTATCCGCGACGACGGGGCCACTCCGATCGCAACGACCGATCGCAGCCAGTTGCAGGTTCAGACCATAGATCTGCAGACCGTTTCCTTCGGCCGTGATGTGCGTTCCTTCACCGGGAACTCGCCGGACTGGATCACCACCCTGGGCTGGTACGTGGATCTGCGGGACGGTGTGCTTCCGGTGGGCGAGCGCGTCATCTCGACGCCGATCGTCAAGGAGGATCGCGTGATTTTCGTGACCGCGGTTCCCAGCTCCGATCCCTGCACGCCGGGCGGCACCAGCTGGCTCATGGAACTCAATTTCCTGACCGGCGGCACCTTCGATGAAGCGGTGCTCGACTTGAACAATGACGGCGTGTTCGACGATCGGGACAACGTCAACGGTCAGGTCGTAGGTGGGGTACGCAGCCAAGGCCTGGGCATCAGCAAGACGCCCGTGTGGCTGCAGGCCACGCCGGGTTCGGCCTTCAAGATCATGACCGGTACCAGCGGCGGCTTCGTGACCGAACGTAATCGCACGGCCGTGCCTCCAGGGGGGCCGGGTGCGAACCAGGTCCTGCGCCGTTCCTGGGTCCAGATCCGTTAGGTGCATGCCATGATTATTCGCAAACAGAAGGGCTTTACGCTGGTCGAGTTGCTGATCGTGGTCGTGATCATCGGCATCCTGGCGACCATCGGAATCCCGAGCTATCGGGACTACGTGCGCCGTTCCAACCGTTCTGCCGCCAAGTCGGTGTTGCTGGAAAATGTGCAGTTCCTGGAGCGGACTCGCACGTCATCCAACAGCTATGCGCTGAAGGGCGACGGCGGCGCCATGGACGCGACCGCGCTGCCGGCAACGCAGGCGCCCAAGGACGGGGATGCGAAATACGACATCGAGCTCAACAACCTGGCCGCGGGCACCTACACCCTGGTCGCGGTTCCGGTCGTTGGGGGCTCGATGGCGGATGATCCTTGTGGTCAGCTGAGCATCAACGAACTCGGAGTACGCGCCGTCAGCGGCTCCGAAGACGTCAATACCTGCTGGAACCGCTGATTCGACATGACGCGCTGACGGCCGTCGACGCCGTCCTGGCACATGGGCACGCGGGCCCGGCCCGGATGTGTTACTAACGGTGCGGTGATTCCACGCATATTGGCCGTTGTCATCGTCGCGCTCGCCAGTGCAGCGGCGCGCGCCGACGAGGACGACGAGCTGGCCACGGTAATCGTGACTTCGTCACGCGTGCCGCAGCTCGTGCAGGACGAGCCGCTGCATGTCGAAGTGGTACCGGCCGAGGAAATCGAAGAAAACCTCACGGTCCAGCCCGGCAATGTCTCGACCCTGCTGAACGAATTGCCCGGCGCGCGCCTGCAGTCGGTTGCCGCCGGCCTCGGCGGCGCAGGCCTGCAATTGCGCGGGCTCGATTCCGGGTATACGCAGATCCTGCTCGATGGCCTGCCGTTGTTAGGTCCGGAGCCTGGATCATTCGGTTTGCTGCAGACGCCGCCGATCGACCTGCAGCGGGTCGAATTGATCAAGGGCGCAGCTTCCGCCCTCTATGGCGGCTCGGCGCTGGGTGGCGTGCTCAACCTGATATCACGAGCACCGCCGGCGGAGTCCATGCTGCTGGCTAACGCGAACTCACGCGGCGGGCGCGATCTGCTGGCGTTTGTCGCGGCGGATGGCGAGGCGCCATGGAGCGGCAGCCTGACTGCGGGCGTTAGTGACCAGTCGCGTCAGGACATCGATGGCGATGGCTGGGCGGACCTGCCGGGCTATCGCCGCTATACGCTGCGACCGCGATTGTGGCATCGCGGCGCCGCCGGGCGATCGCTGTACCTGACTGCCGGTTTGCTCGACGAAGACCGCACTGGCGGCACGCTGCGCGGTCGAACGGTGCCCGACGGGCGCGCATTTGCTAACACGCAACACACCCGCGAGTTCGATATCGGCGCGGTCAGCGACCGGGAGCTGCCGGGTGACCTGACCTGGAGCAGTCGCGGCGCGCTGACATCGACGCATCTGGAGCATGTATTCGACGCGCAGCGAATCGATTCGCAGCAGCAGACGCTTGCGCTGGAGTCGACACTGCGGGGGCAGGGCAACGGTCACAGCTGGCTCGGCGGCATTGCTTTTGCCGGTGACCGGTTCCGGGTTCGCGATCTTCCCGCTGTCAGCTATCGCTACACCGTGCCCGCGATCCTGGCGCAGGACGAAATGGCGCCGCTGGCGTGGTTGAAAATCGCCGCCAGCGGCCGCGTCGACTTTCACAATGTGTACGGCACGTTTGTCAGCCCGCGCCTGTCATTGCTGGTACACCCGCCCGATGGTGAATGGAGCCTGCGGGCCTCGGTCGGCGGAGGCTTCCGGGCGCCGACGCCGCGCGTCGAGCAGATCGAGGCGACGAGCCTTGCCGCATTGACATCGCTGCAGGGCCTGCGCGCCGAACGGGCAACCACCGCTTCGCTGGATGCCGCCTGGGCCGATGCAGGCTGGGAACTGAATGCCAGCCTGTTTTCCTCGCAGGTGCGCCACGCGCTGGAGGCTACCGCGAGCGCTGCCGGCAAATTTGTCCTGAGTAACGCCGGCGAATCGCGCCGTATAGTCGGCGCCGAGGCGCTGGTGCGCTTCGTCCACGGGCCCTGGCACGCGATCGGCTCGTGGAGCCATCTCGACGTCCCGCAGGATGCCACGCTGGTGCCGCGCGATTCCGGCGAAATTGCGCTGATCGTCGAAGATGAAAAGCGCGGCCGGATCGGCCTCGAGCTCGGCTATACCGGCACGCAGTTGTTAGCTGACAATCCGTATCGAGCCCGCAGCAGACCCTATTTTGAGCTGAACGCGCTGGCGGAAATACGCTTCGGCGCCGCGGCGATTTTTGTCAACGCCATCAACCTGACCGATGTGCGGCAGACGCGCTTCGATCCGTTGCTGCGGCTGGTGCCGGCGCCCGGCGGCAATCCGCTGACCGATGTCTGGGCGCCGCTCGGCGGCCGGACATTCAATCTCGGGATAAAGCTCGAGCTGTGAATGTCAGGGCGCGCTGCCCCAGAGATTGCCGCCGCGGTCCAGGTACTCGGCGCCGGTCAGCGTTGCGGGTCCGGCGAAGCTGACACCAAGAGCGGCAACCCGCGCGTTAGGAGCCGCCTCGACGCTGCCGACGCGACTGGTCAGCGCGCTGTTCAGCAGTTCGACGCTGGCGCCTGACTCGACAATCAGGGCGACACCACCGGCGTTCACCTGGCTGTCGACCACCCGCAGGTGGCAGCCGCGCTGCGCAACAATGCCGGTGCCGCCGGTGACGAGATTCATGCCCGTGACCAGCAGATCTTCGCCGGCGCGGCAGAAGACGGTCTGGTT
Organism: Steroidobacteraceae bacterium; assembly: GCA_036786925.1. Lineage (GTDB taxonomy): Bacteria > Pseudomonadota > Gammaproteobacteria > Steroidobacterales > Steroidobacteraceae > UBA964. The sequence goes on along the minus strand of DAIQQI010000022.1, from coordinate 5,411 downwards.
CATCGGGCCGTTGCCAATGACGCGGGTGGCGGCCTTGTTGCCGCGGTTGCCAGGTACGGGCTTCAGGCGTTCGATCTTGAATCCGGGACCCTCGATGACTCTCGCGCCCGGTGCGATCACCGGTAACGCGGGCCGGACACCCGCGGGTTTTTCGTCCGCGGCCAATGCCGCCGCCCCGGCACCTAACGCCGCAACTGTCCAACAGGCTCGCAGGAAATTCTTCATTGGCTGCATCATAGCCGCAGCTTCAGTATTCCAGCCAGTCGAGACTGTGTGTCAGTGGCGCGCCGGCGATCCGGGTCAGTGCTCTTGTCATAACGGCGGCGGCATTGTCGAAGCAGCCGTGCGCGGCGGCGATGGGCCGGGCGAGTGCGCCCGTGGAAACCTGTGGATCCGACAATATGTCTAATTGGCCGCCTGTGGTGCGCCAGAGATCCTGCCACGCACGCGCGCTGGCAGCTTCCTCGCGGTGCCAGGACTCGGACGATGCGGCCTCGCGATACAGGTCCTCGAGCCCGAGTATCGGTGTCTTGTGATTGCTCTCGAGGGCGCGCGACACCAGCCACAGCAGCGACTTGCGGTACGGGCCGACAGTGTCCTCGAGTTCCCGCTGCTTCGACAGCAGGTCGATGCTCAGAGTCGCTGGCTTGAGCGTGCCGCTGGCAAACGCCGGCCGGTAATGATCGAGGGCGAATTGCGCGCTGCAGGCCGGCGCGAACAACGCGCAGCTTTTCGCCCGCAGCTTGTTAGCACGCAGCTCATCGAGCAGGTGGCCAAGGACAATGGCGCCGGCGGAATGTCCAAGGAGATGGATCTCGAGACCAGCCACGCGCCTTGACAGGCGGGCGAGCGCCGTAGCTAACAACTGCGCGCCATGACCGGGTTGCGAAGCCGCCGCGGCATTCTGCTTCATTTGCGACCAGATGGGCTTCAGCACCGGTCCGGCGACCAGCTCGATGCTGCGGTCGAGTACCTCTGCGGCGGTATCGCGGAACCGGTCCCAGATGCCGCCTTCGGGCCGCGGCACGCGCTGCAACTGGTCTGCCACCAGGTCGCGGATGGTTTCGAGCGGACCGGTCTTCCAGGTCAGGACGATCGGGTAAATTCCGTTAGCCAGGAAGTACGGCGCCAGCACGCGAATGCGGCGGAGCGATTCATCCTCCGAATTGAGCCCGCCGTGCGCGTAGATCGCGAGTTTTCGCTGTGCCGGCGGTTTGCCGCGCAGCCAGCTGCCAGCGAGGCTGACGACGATTTCCTGCACGGCCGCGGCCGCATTCTCGACGTTGACCAGGCGATTGATGACCCGGCCGTCATTGCCGGATACCAATGCATGCCGGTACGCCGCCTCGGTATCGATTGGCCTGAGCAGCGCGGGCAGGCTGTCGGGCGGAGCCAGGGGTTTCGCAGCCAGCGATATCCCGGCCGCGGGCACCGGCAGGGACCGCGGCGCGCCGGGTTTGAAGGTCGCTGGCGAACGCAGCTTCGCCTCAAGGTCGGCCGGAACACCTAACGCCGTAACCCAGGCATCGTCGCCATTCCTGACCCACTCGTTGTAGGGAAGCACCGCAAATCCCTTCATGCCCCAATCCGCACCCCAGGAATTCTGCACCACGAAACCGCGTTCGTTGTAGCCGACGAGCGCGAAGGCATGACCGCCGGTTGATTTCCGGTCGCTGATCGGCCTGATCACCGGCAGCGCGCCATGGGTCAGCTTGCCTGCGGGGCGCTTGTTTGTCAGGTCAATATCCCAGCCGTCGTGGACCGTGGCCGACACCAGGATCGCACCGATCTGCCGGATCGCCGCCTGCATGTCGATCACCGCCGCGTGGTTCACGCGGTAGTAAACCCCGAGGGTTCGTGTCAACGCGTCCACGTCCCAGCCGTCACGCGGCTTGATGAAGACGACGCGATCGCGACTGTCCCGGTACGGCCACAGCGAATCACGACAAACGCCATGCTTGTGCCAGGCCTTGAGCGCGCCGCGACAGCTGGACCCCTCATAGTCCTCGCCGGCCCATTCGTCATAGAAACGTGCCAGGTGGTACAGCATGCGGGTGCTGACCGGCTCGGATTTCAGTGAACCCGTGGCCGAGATCCGCCGGCGGAACAGCAGGTAGTCGACCACTCCGGCGAGCCCGAAACCGGTACAGGCGCCTTCTTCGCCCTGGTCCAGCACCAGTCCCGCGGCCACATACTCGGGAATCCAGGTCGCGAGATCCGGGTCGAGCGGCCAGCGCGGTGGCAAGGACAGCAGTTGTGGCTGGTATTCGCGGTCGCGAAGATCCAGCCGGTCCGGGCGGGCGTCGAGGGTTCTGCCCAGGGACGACAGGTACTTGGACGGCATCAGGCCTCCGGCACAAAGATCGGGTGGGACGGTTGCCGACAGAATTCTGCGCCAATCCCGGCGATCGCGACACGCTTGCTGCACTGCACCAATCGAGTTGACAGCCCCCGCCCACCCCACTAAGATTCGCGCCCCTTACCACTCGGCCCAACCCGCCGGGGGGTAAAAACAGCGAATTCCGGCCGGGCCGTCCTAGTGACGGCCCGGTTGTTCTTGCAGACCTGTTATGCAAGCCGGGATTCGCGGTCGCCAGCGCGGCGGCCGTGGGTCCGTGTTCTCTGGCACAGCTTCTCGTGAAGTCTGCGCTGGATGTTTTGGCGGATCTTCGGCTTCGGCGTGGGCGATGAATAACCGCTAACGATTTGGAGTCCGAATGGCCACCACAGGTCAATTAATCCGTGCCCCGCGCCGGAGTGCCGTCGATAAAACTAACGTGCCTGCATTGCAGGGCTCGCCGCAGAAGCGCGGCGTCTGCACACGCGTCTACACCACCACACCCAAGAAGCCGAACTCGGCGCTGCGCAAGGTTTGCCGCGTGCGCCTCACCAACGGCTACGAAGTCAGCTCCTACATTGGCGGCGAAGGCCACAATCTGCAGGAACACTCGGTGGTCCTGATCCGCGGTGGCCGCGTCAAGGATCTGCCAGGCGTTCGCTACCACACGGTACGCGGCACGCTGGACTGCGCGGGCGTCAACGACCGCAAGCAGAGCCGTTCCAAGTACGGCGCCAAGCGCCAGAAGAAGAAATAACCAGGTTATTGGAGTAACACGATGTCACGTCGTTCAGCCGCGCCGCAGCGCCATATTCTGCCGGACCCCAAGTTCCACAATGACATGCTCGCCAAGTTCATGAACGTGGTCATGAAGAGCGGCAAGAAAGCCGTTGCCGAGCGAATTCTGTACGGTGCGATCGATCGCATCGGCGAAAAGACCGGCAAGCAGGGCACCGAGGCCATCGACCTGTTAGGTGTCGCGCTCGACAACGTCAAGCCCGTGGTCGAAGTGAAGTCGCGGCGCGTCGGCGGCGCAACCTACCAGGTGCCGGTCGAAGTCCGTTCGGCGCGACGCCAGACCCTGGCCATGCGCTGGGTGATCGAGGCGGCGCGCGCACGTTCCGAGAAATCGATGGCGTTTCGCCTGGCGCACGAACTGATGGACGCTGCGGAGAACCGCGGCGCCGCCGTAAAGAAGCGCGAAGAGACCCATCGCATGGCGGAAGCTAACAAGGCATTTGCGCACTACCGCTGGTAACCCGGCGCACCGCATTTTCCCAGGTTATTTCCATGCCGCGTACCACACCAATCGAGCGCTACCGGAATATCGGTATTTCCGCTCATATTGATGCCGGCAAGACCACGACGACCGAGCGCATCCTGTTTTACACGGGCGTGTCGCACAAGATCGGCGAGGTGCACGACGGCGCGGCGATCATGGATTACATGGAACAGGAACAGGAGCGCGGCATCACCATCACGTCCGCGGCCACCACCTGCTTCTGGACGGGCATGGACAAGTCCAGGCCCCAGCACCGCATCAACATCATCGACACCCCGGGCCATGTCGACTTCACCATCGAAGTCGAGCGCAGCCTGCGCGTGCTGGACAGCGCGGTGGCGCTGTTCTGCGCGGTCTCGGGCGTGCAGCCGCAATCGGAGACGGTGTGGCGGCAGATGAATCGTTATGGCGTGCCGCGCATCGCCTTCGTCAACAAGATGGATCGCCCCGGCGCGGACTTCCTGCGCTGCCTGGACCAGATCAAGACCCGCCTGCGCGGCAACCCGGTTGCCATCCAGTTGCCGATCGGCGCCGAGGAAAAGTTTGAAGGCGTCATCGACCTGATCCGCATGAAGACCATCGTGTGGGATGCCGAGACCCAGGGGATGAAGTTCGCGTTCGCGGAAATTCCTGCCAAGCTCAGGCCGCAGGCCGACGAGTATCGCGCGATCATGATCGAGGCGGCTGCGGAAGCTAACGAAGCCCTGACTAACAAGTTCCTCGAGGAAGGCACGCTGTCGGAAGACGAGATCCGTCTCGGCCTGCGTGAGCGCGCGAAGAAAAGCGAAATCGTGCTGTGCATGTGCGGCTCGGCGTTCAAGAACAAGGGCGTGCAGGCGCTGCTGGATGCCGTGATCGACTTCATGCCCTCGCCGAGCGAAATGCCGGACGTCAGGGGCGTGAACGACGATGGCGAGCCGATGACGCGCAAGGCCACCGATGAAGAGCCGTTCTCGGCGCTGGCGTTCAAGATCCTGACCGACCCGTTCGTCGGCAACCTGACATTCTTCCGCGTGTATTCCGGCGTGCTGAAATCCGGCGATGCCGTTTATGTACCGAGCAAGCGCCGCAGCGAACGCATCGGCCGCCTGCTGCAGATGCATGCCAACGACCGCAGCGACATCAAGGAAGTCCGCGCCGGCGATATTGCCGCGGCCGTGGGCCTCAAGGACGTGTACACCGGCGATACGCTGTGCCACGAAGGCAAGCACATCACGCTCGAAAAGCTCGTGATCCCGAACCCGGTGATATCGGTGGCGGTGGAGCCGAGGTCCACGGTCGACCAGGAAAAGATGGGCATCGCGCTGCAGCGGCTGGCGAAGGAAGATCCGTCATTCCGCGTGCACACCGACCAGGAAACGGGCCAGACGATCATCTCCGGCATGGGCGAGCTGCATCTGGAAATCATAGTCGACCGCATGAAGCGCGAGTTCAAGGTCGAAGCTAACGTCGGCAAGCCGCAGGTGGCGTACCGCGAAACCATTCGCAACAGCGTCGAATCCGAAGGCAAGCACGTCAAGCAGTCGGGCGGCCGCGGCCAGTATGGTCATGTGTGGCTCAAGATCGAACCTAACGAAATTGGCAAGGGCATCCAGTTCGTGAACGGCATCGTGGGCGGATCCGTGCCGCGCGAGTTCATCCCGGCCGTGGAAAAAGGCATCAAGGAAGCCTGCGAAACCGGCGTCATGGCGGGCTATCCGGTCGTCGACGTCAAGGTCACGCTGTTCGACGGCTCGTACCATGACGTCGACTCCGACGAGATTTCCTTCCGCATGGCTTCGATCTTCGGTT
>DAIQQI010000211.1:0-5624 GCA_036786925.1 Steroidobacteraceae bacterium | reverse complement strand
CTCGCCTCGTACTATGGCCGCGGCGACCTTGAGAGCCTGGATTACAACTGGGTCGATGAGACCGATGCCGCCGGCGCGTCCCGTCAGGGAATACTGCTGCGTGCGCGGCGCAATGCCTATGGCCCCAACTACGTGCGCTTCGGGCTCAACCTCCAGGACGATTTTGAAGGTAACTCCAGCTTCAATGCCGCTGCGCGCTTTGTCATGACCGAGTTGAGCCCGCGGGGCGCGGAATTCGCGCTTGACCTGCAGGTGGGCGAACGTCCGATCATCGCCGGGGAATTGTACTGGCCGCTCGATGACCGGCAGCGCTGGTTCCTCGCGCCGCAGGCGCGCTTTACAGTCCGCAACGTGCCGGTGTTAGCCAATCAGCGGCTGGTGGGCGGGTATCGCGTGCGCAGTCTGGACGGCGGCCTCGATTTCGGGCGCGAACTGGGCAGCTGGGGTGAATTGCGGGTCGGTGCGCATCTGGACGGCGGTCGGTCACGCGTGCGCATCGGCGATCCAAACCTGCCGGAAAGTGGTTTCAATGTTGAGCGCCTGTTCGCGCGCTTCAGCTATGACGCGCTCGATGATTTCAATTTTCCGCGCCACGGCGAGTATTTCACCGCAGAATGGCGCACCGAGCGCTCGCGCCGCGCGGATCGCAGCCGGGACAATCAGCTGGTCGTCAACGGGCTGATCGCCCGCTCCGCCGGCCGCAACACCTCGGTCCTGTGGCTGTCGGGAGGAAGCAACATCAATTCCTCGGGCAACGATCCACGCAACCTGTTTTCGTTAGGTGGCTTCCTGAACCTGTCGGGTCTGCGGCCCGACTCGGTGACCGGCCGGCACTACGCGATTGCGCGCGCCCTTTACTACCGCAAGATCGGTAAGGGCGGCGAGGGGTTCCTGAACGTGCCTACTTATCTCGGCGTGTCGCTCGAGGCGGGCAATGTCTGGGACCAGCGCAGTGACATTTCATTCGGCAGCGCCCGCAAAAACGGCAGCATTTTTCTCGGCATGGATACTTTCCTGGGGCCGGTGTATCTCGGCGCCGGCATCAACGATGACGGCCAGGACGCGTTCTACCTGTTTCTCGGGCGCACGTTCTAGGGCCTGTGAACGCTATGAACGACACTGCGTTGCACTCACAAGCATTTCAGGCAAGGCGCGAGGCCCGATGCATGGTAATTCCATGTGAGGGCCGAGCAACACAGCCTGAAATGCTTGTGGGCGCAACCCGAAGGGACGGGGCCCGCGCCGCGCAGCGCGGCGTTGGTCCTCGTTCCAGTACATGCAGTACAGTTCACTCGTCCCGCCTTGCGCTGCACGGCGGGGGCCGCCGTCGCTGCGCCGTTCATGGCGTTCACAGGCCCTAGCGATTGCCGCGCGCCGCCAGGTCTTCGACTTTCTCGAAGCGCAGCGCCGGCGCATCGCCGGAGCGCGAATAATCATGTTCGCGACTCATGTCGGCCAGCGCTGTGTCACGTTCCGCCGCGGTCGCGAACCAATGCGTGCGGCTCCAGTCCTGGCCTAACAGTTTACGGAATGGATCGCTGCTGCGCAGCGACACGCGAACGCCAAAGGGTTTGATATCAACGGGCAGTGAGCGCAGATTGTGCGGATTGGACAGGCTTTTCATGGTGCGAGAGCCTACCGCAGCTGGCGATCGCCTGCACCTTCGCGATCGGCCCAGTGAAAAATACGCCGGGTTATGAATCGGTATACGGGCTTGACCGTGGCCATCCACAGCCGTGACACCCAGGAACGGCGCGCGAGGATGGCAAGCTCCCGGGCGGTAAGCTGCTCCGGCAGATAGCTGCGCTTGTGCTTCAGCATGTGGCGCAGGTCATCATGGGCCAGCGCGCGAAACCAGCGGCCGCGGCGCCGGCTGACGGAGGCCAGCTGAAAATCCACCAGTGCCGGTGAGCCATCAGGGCGTACCAGCCAGTTGGGTTCCTTGGCAAGGTCGTTATGCGCGACACCGTGCCGGTGCAAGCGGCGCAGCAGCAGCGAGGACGCCTTGAAATAAGCGCTATCCCGTGGCCGGGCCACTTGCATCGGCGCGCCGTCGAGATATTCACGGCGCACGGTATCGCGTGTGGCAGCGAGCACGAGCGGCACGCCGGGTGTGCCGGCCAGCGCCCGCAGCGCCCGTACTTCGCGGCGCGCGAGATAGCGCGCCAGCCAGCGGATCCAGGCCCGGGCCGGGCGCAGGTCGCGCAGCACATGGCTGCCCCATTCTTGGCTTTCGACCAGGCTGACCTGCCCGAACAAGTCCTGCTTTAAAATGTGGGTCACGGCGTCAGGATCTGCAGCGCAATGCTCATGGCAGCGGCAGCAGAGTCGGCAGGCTGCCGGACTGGCGCAGTGCCGCACAGGCGACCACCAGGCCGAACAGCAACAGCATCGAACCGGCATCCAGAAAAGCCTTGCGGAACAGCTCCGGTCGCAGGTTGATATCCGGGACGGGCGTCACGGACGCAGGCCGTCGCGGCCACAGCGCCGGAGTCTGCGCCGCGTAGGCGGTAAATGCCGCGCCATGCAGCTCGGCCAGCAGCCGCTCCTCGCGGGCAATTTCGCGCCGGAACAAAAGCCCAAGGAACAGTAGTGCCAGGATCGGCCACAGCCAGGTTTGCGTCGCGAGCCCGAGACCGAGGCCGGCGAGCAGCGACCACGCATACAAGGGATGGCGGCACCAGGCGTAGGGCCCGGTGGTGACCAGTGCCACGTCCTTGCGGCCGGCGATGAAGGCTCAACACCAGATCCGGCCCAGGCAGGCCGCCGCGACACACAGAAAACCAGCGAAAGTCGCGAGCGTGGCCCAGGCCGCGGACCGCGGTGGCGCACCGGCCACCAGGCCGCTGAGCGTCAACAGCGCATAGAAAAACTGCGTGATGCGCAGGCGTGGTGTGCTGGCTGAAACTGTCATGACAACTACCCTATACTAACAAGTGCACAGGAGGGACCCATGGGACTTTTTTCGAAGACTGAGCGGATGCCCGGCGCCAATGATGCTTTGCCTGGGAGAGCGAAACCACTGAGCGTGCCGGAGGCGCATTTCGTCAACGGCCACCGGATCAAGCCGCCGTTTCCGGCCGGCCTGCAGCAGGCCGTGTTCGGCATGGGCTGCTTCTGGGGCGCCGAGCGCCTCTTCTGGCAACTGCCGGGCGTGTATTCCACCGCCGTCGGTTACGCCGGCGGCCTGACACCTAACCCGACCTATGAAGAGACCTGCAGCGGCATGACCGGCCACACCGAAGTGGTGCTCGTCGTGTTCGATCCCGCGCGTGTTAGTTATGCGGCTTTGCTGAAAGTATTCTGGGAAAACCACGATCCGACGCAGGGCATGCGCCAGGGCAATGATCGCGGCACGCAATATCGCTCGGCCGTCTACACATTTGACGAAGACCAGGCCGCCGCTGCGCGCACGAGCTGCAGGAATTACCAGAACAGTTTGTTAGCCGCGCGCCACGGCACCATCACCACCGAGATTGCGCCGGCCGCGCAGTTCTACTATGCCGAGGATTATCACCAGCAGTACCTCGCGAAGAATCCCGGTGGCTACTGCGCGATCGGCGGCTGCGGAGTTCCCTTCAAACTCGCGGAGTTGCCTGTGGGGGAGAAGGCGTAGTCGCCGATCAGCCGAGGTTAACCACGGGACGCATTGACGCGTGCATCCGAGGCCCTGACAACCGTCAGTTGGCCTTGTCAAAGAAATCAATTGCCGTCCTGAGCGCGACGTCGCGGATTTCGTCCCGCTCCTGGAGAATCTCGTGCCTGGCGTTTTGAACTACAAGTATCTTGCAGCGTGCCGCGGCCTGGCAAAATTCGCGTTGGCCCTCAGCCTCGACAAATGAATCCTCCGTCGCCTGCAGGATCAGGATGGGTGCACGTGCCATTGCGCCATTCTTCCGGGCGGCCCGGCTTCCTGCAATCGCCTTGCGAACCCACCTGTGTGTCGGGGCGAAGACTTTGAGACCTGGCTCTTTTGTTAGCAACTGCCTCTGGAATTCGAATCTTGCCTCGCTGCGGGTCACGGTGTTTTGCGAAAAAGTAATGGTCGACGGGTCGCGGGGAGCAGTCGCCGGCAGCTGGTCGCGCCCGAGCAGGGATTGAGCGTCGAGAAAAAGTTGCGCCGCAATTTCGTTCCAGCCGCGCGAATTGAGTTTCAACATGGGTGCCGACAGGACTGCGGCACGAAAATCGCCGGGGTATTTTTCGAGCACGAGGGCTCCGACCGCGCCGCCTAACGAATGGGCGAGCAGGTACACATGATCTGGTGACTGCTTCCTGATCTTGAGTTCCTTACGCACAATGGTCGTAACAAACTGGTGCAAATCATCGGCAAAGTATGCAAATTCATCGATGGTGCCGAGCGTCGGATCTGCCAGCAGCCGTTGCGAATAACCCTGACCGCGGTGGTCATACAGAAAGACGGAGAAGCCGGCCTGATACAGATCGAAAGCCGTTTCGGAATACTTGCGCATGTTTTCCGTGTAGCCAGCCGCGATGACTATCGCGCCGCGGCGACTTGCATTCAAAAACGTGCGGCATCTGATCAGGACACCCAACTGGCCGCGAAACTCGCAGGGCCGGCCCGCAGTTTCATAGAATCCGTTCACTACCTGACGATCAACGCCCGCCAAATTTGCTTCGGAGGACGCGCGGCCGTTGGCGCCCGGGAATAGCGAGGCAAAAAATGCCGCCGCGGCCAGCAGACCTCGTAATGCGGTTCGTTGAAAAATAGTCTTTGCGACACGCTGGTGCATTTGCATCATCCTGACTCTACCAACTCGGGACAAACAATTGGCATGCCGCGAAGTGTGCGGCGAACCGTACACCAGGGCGAAGACGCCTGCCGGGAGCTACGCCCGCGAGGCGCGGGATTTGCATCGAAGCCCTGTGTAAAATTGGCGGATGCAGGAAAGCAGGCCTCTGCGTGTTCGTTGGATGATCCTGGGCTGCCTGTTCGGGTTCTCCATCTTCGGCTACATGCAGCGAACCGGCATCACGATCGCCGCCGAGCCGATGATGCAGGAACTCGGTCTTGATCAGGTGGCCCTCGGCTGGCTGCTTACCGTCTTTCTTGTCGGCTATACGGTGTTCCAGATACCCGCAGCGGTATTCGGTGAGTACTGGGGCCCGCGTCGCGCGCTCACCTGGATGGGCGCGACCACGCTGCTCGCGACGGTCGCGACCGCGATCACACCGCGGCTGGCGAACGTCGGCGCCGTGATCGCGATGCTGATTGCCGCGCGCGTTGCGCTTGGCGCCGCGCAGGCCGGCCTGTACCCGGTCGCGACCGGCGCGATCAAGAACTGGTTCCCGATGCGCAACTGGGGTTTTGCGCAAGGGTTTCTGATCACGGGGGCCTGGCTCGGCAGCGCGATCACGCCGCCCCTTGTTAGCGCGCTGGTGCTGCATCTCGGGTGGCGCGCCGCGCTCGCCGCTGTCTGCGTGCCGTCGCTGCTGCTGCTGGCGTGGTGGCGGATCAACGCCCGCGACCGGCCGGCCGAGCACCCGCGCGTGGGCGCGTCCGAGCTTGCCGAGCTCGCCGGGGAAGCTGGCGCGCCGGACGAGAAGGTCAGTCTTTCACGCATCGCCCGTGTGCTCGTCGATCGCCAGGTGCTGCTGGTCAC
>DAIQQI010000021.1:1575-18376 GCA_036786925.1 Steroidobacteraceae bacterium | reverse complement strand
ACGCGCACCTCGCCGATCGCCGCGCGTACAAGCCGCAGCGTCGGGAACCCGACGCTGGCCGTCATGCGCCGCACCTGCCTGTTCTTGCCCTCGCGTAGCGTTAGCTCGACCCATGCCGTCGGGATTTTCGCGCGGTAGCGAATCGGCGGATCGCGCAGCCAGAGCCCGGCCGGCTCCTCGATGCGCCGCGCGCCCGCGGGCAACGTGGTGAAGTCACCGAGATCGACACCCGCGCGCAGCGCCTGCAGCGCGCCCTCCGTGGGTTCGCCTTCGACCTGCGCCCAGTAGACTTTCGTCAGCTTGTGGCGCGGACTCGAAATGCGCGCCTGCAGTACGCCGTCGTCGGTGAGCAACAGCAGCCCCTCGCTGTCGGTGTCGAGGCGGCCCGCCGGATGCACGCGTGGAACGTCGATGAACTCTGCGAGCGTGCGTCGCCCGGGCTCCGGGCGGAACTTGCAAACCACGCCGAAAGGCTTGTTGAAGGAGATGAGCAAACGCCGCGACTCTACCAGCGTGAGGTGGATGTTTCCCACGGAAGTCTTTTTGACTGACAATGACGCGCCAACCCGGCGATTTACAGACCAGGCAGGGACCAGCGCATGACCAGGAAAGAGTCTCACGGACGATCCGACAGCGGCATGGAGCACTTCGGTTACCGGGAATCGCTGGATCGCAGCATCGGGTCGTTCGGCAGCTTCGCGGCGGGCGTCAGCTACATCTCCATTCTCACCGGGACCTTTCAGCTCTTTTATTTCGGCTTCAGCGTCGCGGGACCTGCCTATCTCTGGTCGTGGCCGATGGTGCTCATCGGTCAGCTGGCGGTGGCGCTGTGCTTCATGGAACTGGCCGCCAAGTACCCCGTGGCCGGATCGGTCTACAACTGGTCGAAGCTGCTCGGCAGCCGGATCGTGGGCTGGTCGTCGGGCTGGCTCATGCTCACCGCGTCAATCGTCACGTTGTCGGCCGTGGTACTGGCGCTGCAGCTCAACCTGCCGCGGTTGTGGAGCGGTTTCCAGATCATCGGCGATGGCAGCGGTGCGTATGATTTCGCCGCCAATGCGGTGGTTCTCGGCACGGTCATGATCGTGTTCACCACGGTCGTCAACGCGCTCGGCGTGCGGTTGATGGCGATGATCAACAGCGCCGGTGTCTTCATCGAGCTGATCGCGGCGTGTCTGATCGCGATCATCCTGGCGCTCAACGTCCAACGCGGGCCGGAGATATTTTTCTCGACCAACGGCTACGGTGCCGGCGAGAGCGGCGGCTATTTAGGCGCTTTCCTGGTGGCGTCGCTGGCTTCAGCCTACGTCATGTATGGTTTTGACACTGCGAGCTCACTGGGGGAGGAGACCCATGAGCCGCGGCGTACCGCGCCGCGGGCCATTCTGCGCGCTATCCTGGCCTCGTTCGTCATCGGCGGCGCGATCCTGGTGTTCGCGGTCATGGCGGCGCCCAACCTGAAAGATCCGGCGATCGCCAGCGGCAGCGGCGGCCTGCAGTACATCGTCGAGCAGGTGATGTGGGGCCCGTTAGGCAAGATTTTCCTGGTCTGCATCGTGGTCGCGGTGACCGTGTGCTCACTGGCCGTGCACACCGCCGCCATTCGTCTGACCTTCGCGATGGCGCGCGACAACGCACTGCCGTTCGGGGAGAAGCTCGCGAAGGTGCATCACAAGACTCAGACGCCGATCGCGCCGGCGATCGTGGTCGGCGTCATTGCGGCGCTGATCCTGGTCATCAATATCGGCCAGCCTAAGATCTTCACGGTGCTAACGTCGATCGGCATCATCATGATCTACCTCGCGTACCTGATGGTGACCGGCCCGATGCTGAGCAAGCGACTGCGGGGACAGTGGCCCCCTGCGGATCTCAAGGCAGGTGGCTACTTCACGATGGGCAAGTGGGGCATGTTCGTCAACATCGTCGCGGTGCTGTGGGGCGTGGGCATGGCGATCAACCTCGCCTGGCCGCGTACCGCCATCTACGGCGAGCCCTGGTACAACACCTGGGGAGAGTTCGTTTACATCGGCGTAATTCTCGGTGCGGGTCTGTGCTGGTACGCCATCAAGGGCCGCCACCACATCGGCACGCTGGCCTCGCACACGGCGACGGACAGCTGAATTTTCCGGGCAAGGCTCGCGGGCGTCAGGCGCGGGCTTTTTCCCACGCTTCCAGTCGCGAATCGATGACGCCAAACCATACCGGCGGCACCAGGGCTGCCAGGATCATCGTCGGGTAGCCGCAGGGCAACTGCGGACTTTCGTCGTAATGATCCAGTATTTGATAGCGCTTGATCGCGCGGTAATGATGATCCGAATGGCGCTGCAGCTGGAACAGGAAGAAATTACTGACCAGGTGGCTGGCATTCCAGGAATGCCGGGGGTTGACCCTTTCATACTGGCCGGGCGCAGTTTGGCGCCTGACTATTCCGTAATGCTCGATGTAATTTACTAATTCAAGCAGGCTGAAGGCCAGCACGCTTTGAATGAAAAAGAAGGCCGGAACCTCCCAATGCACGTTCCCGGTAACCAGCCAGAGCATGGCCATGAGCATTCCGCAGAACAGGAGAGGGAGCAGGGTAAACCAGATCATCTGGTTGGCCGGACCAAGTAGTGACCTGCCTTTTCGTTGCAGCGATTCGGCCTCAAGTTTCCAGGCGTGAGCAAAGCCGCCGATCACGGATTGCAACCAGAACGAATAGAAATTTTGTTTTCTTTTCGCCGTGGCGGGATCCTGCGGAGTGGCCACAGAAACATGGTGGCCGCGGTTGTGCTCGATAAAGAAATGCATGTAGCACACCGTCATCAGCAGTGCCTTGCTGTAGAACCTTTCAAGTCTTGATTTCTTGTGGCCCAGTTCGTGGGCCACGGTGATGCCGATGCCGCCCGTCACGAGAGCGCAGCCTACGGTGAATCCGGTCCATTCGTGCAGTGATGTCAGCGATCCCGATGCGATCCGGTATACAGCCCACACCAGGAAGCCGAATTGCACGTACACCCAGATGTACGTGATGAAGCGGTAATAGAATTCTTCCCCGACGATTTCTTTTTGCTCGTTAGGAACATTGGCGGTGTCGAGCCCAAGCTGGTAATCAATCAATGGGACCAGGATGAACACAAAGACCAAGGAACTGAAGTTCCACCACCCTCCTGCATAGGATCCCGCGATCACCAGCAAAGGTATGACAAAGGCGCTGAAGAACCCCAGTTTTTTCAAAAAATATTCCTGCCCGGTTTCCAACGGCCATCAAAGCATTAATGCAGCTCTTTGCCAACCGGCGCGAGCGCCTGGAGCGCCGGTCCTTCAGCGCGCGATTTCCTGCACCCGGCCTGCAGTGACGCTGTACAGGCGCTGAAAACTCGGTGCTGCCACGCGCCCTTCCGGCAGGTACAGCACGGTGCCAGCGCCAACGCCGGTGACTTCGATGCGGCGGGCGTCGAGCGGCTTGCCCGGCACCGGCGGATCTGCGAAGCCGCCCCGCACCAACCACGCCGCGCCGTTGGGATCGGTCGCGTAGAGACGGCTGCTGCCATCGGCCTCTACCGCGAGCGCGGCGCTTTCGTCGATGCCGAGGCCTAACAACTGGCGCTGCGGGGAGCCCCCCAGCCACTCCGCCTTGGCAATAAACGCGAGCAAGCGACCGAGTCGATCGCGTTCAGCGAAGTGCGAGTCGGTGATGACGCCGCGCAGACGTTCGAGGTGCAGAAAATCCCGCTCAATCGTGACGGCGGCGCCGAGCGGATCGGCCAGCGCTTGCGGGCTTGTGATGCTGCCGCCGTCCATCGCGCCGTAGAGATACTCTCCGAGTATCGCGAGCCCCGCGCTGGTGCCGGCGAGTGGCTTGCCGGCGCGCACGTGCGCATCGAGTGCGGCGGCGACCGGCGTCCCTTTCCAGAACCGCACGTAACGCGCCTGATCGCCGCCGGCGATGTAAATGCCGTCCGCCTTCGCAAGGCTCGCAAGAATCCTGGCATCTGATGACGCCTTGCGATTCCTGAAGACGAAGGTTTCGACGGAGCTGACACCACGCGCCTCTTGATAAAGCTCGTTAGCCATCTCCGTGGTATAAGAACCGCTCAGCACGACCACATGACCGTTACCGCTTTTCTTCAGGAACCAGCGGAGCGCGTCGAGGTTGCGATCGCCACCGCCCATCAGCAACAGCCCGGGGGCGACAGGGCCGGGCGTCGCCACCGCGGCATCGCCGACGAAGAACCGCCGATAGTCGCGCGCATGCGCGGGCATGGCGCTCAGCGCGATCAGCACCGCGAGTAGAAATACCCGTTGAGCGCAGCGCCGTTGCATCCAACGCCGCCCGAAACGATTACTTCGGCGGAGTATGAACCGCAACAATCCGGCTGTTCATGCTGCCTTTCATCAAGGGCTTGAGCTTGCCGGGAATCGGCTTGTAGCCATCGGACTGCAGGAAGGCCTCGATGTCCGCGGCGCTGCTCCACAGGCTAACAGAGCCGGTCTCCAGCGTCTTGGCATCGGTGTAATACTTGACCCACTGAAATCCCTTGGCGGTCGCATAGAGTGGATTGATTTCCTCGTCGACCAGTTTGATGGCCGCCTGCTGCGCCTCGGTGCTGGCGGAGGTGAAGTTCACGATGCGCAGCGCCGCGCCCGATCCACCGGCCGGCGGTGTCGAGTTCAGGTTGAAGGTGTCGCGGATGATCTTCCAGCTACCGTCGCGTTTCGCAAAGATCGTCGTGAACTTGCCCGTGTCGACCGTCGCGCCATTCGAACCTGAGACCGTGAACTGCCCTGTCTCCCACGCCAGATCGCCCGACATGCCGACGTCCGAAGCGGGATCGTTGACGACATTCAGCCCGGCCGCCTTGCTCGATGCAATGTCCTTGGCGACGTACTCGAGTATCGCCGCCTTGCCGCGCAGGATAGGCGCGCCGGCTGGGCTCAAGGCCGCATCGTCGGCATATAGCGCTACGACGCCGTCGGCATCGCCCGCCGCGTAAGCCTTGCCCCAGGTGGCGTTCACCGCGCGAACCGCGGCTTCTTCGGCGGCCTTGTCGACCTTGGCGCCTGGCGAGCAGGCGGCGAGAGCGATCACTGCCGCGACTACAAACAAAGTGGACCTGATAGCTTGCATGGTGTTACTCCCCGATGTGTTGTTGTTGCCTGGTCGCGCAAGTCGCGACGCAAGTTTCCGGGTATCTTGCACCGGGCGCGCGCCGGCCGCAATGCGATGGCCGCACGGCATCGTCTCAATATCAGGCTTCCCGCGCAGTACAATCCACGCGGGGAAACCAATATGCATCGCCGATCATTACTGAAACTCGTGGCGGGTCTGGCGGCGGAGTCCGCATGGGGCGGCAGCCTGCCACGGACGCGTCCGCTGCGCGTTGTCGTTGCCGGCGCGGGCATCGTCGGCGCATCGATCGCCTATCACCTCGCAAGGGCTGGAGCCGCCGTCACCGTGATTGACAAACAGGCGCCGGCCACAAACGCGAGTCGCGGCACGTTTGCCTGGATCAATGCGACCTGGGCCAAGCAGCCGCGCAGCCATCATGC
This sequence comes from Steroidobacteraceae bacterium, assembly GCA_036786925.1. Taxonomy (GTDB): domain Bacteria; phylum Pseudomonadota; class Gammaproteobacteria; order Steroidobacterales; family Steroidobacteraceae; genus UBA964. The sequence continues at coordinate 12,844 of DAIQQI010000021.1, read as the reverse complement.
GCTGAATCAGGCAAGCGTAACGCTGTGGAAATCCTTGCAGCAGGAACTGCAGCTGCCGGCGCGCTGGGGCGGGTCGCTCGAGTGGTTCGCTGACGCAGAGCGTCAGGAAAAGCTGGTGGCGCAAATCGCGCAGCAGCGCGAGTGGGGCGAACGCGCCCGCATGGTGTCGGCGCCCGAGCTTGCGGCGCTCGAGCCGCAGGTGAACTTCGCCGACGTGGAGCACGTGGCATTCTCCGAAAACGATGGGGCCGTTGATCCCGTGCGCGCTACGCAAGCCTTGTTGAAGGCGGCTGAATCGCTCGGTGCGAAGGTTCGCTATCCTTGCGAGCTAACAGCTGTGTCGCTCCGTGCCGGCAGGCTCGTGGCGGTCGGCACGAATCGTGGTTCGCTGAAGGCGGACCGACTGGTGCTGGCGACTGGCGCGGCGCCCGACGCGGCCAGGCTCTTTGCTGATACTGAACTGCCGCAGCGTTCCACGCCGGGCATCATTGCGCTCACGGCGCCGCTGCCGCGCTTGTTGAATCGCGTAATCGCCACGCCCGGATCCCATCTGCACCAGCGTGACGACGGACGAATCGTGCTGGGAGAGCAGGACGGTCCGCCGCAAAACGAAGCGCATGCTGTGCGCCTGCAGATGCGTCCGAATGACTTCCCGGTGCGGGAAATTGCGCTCCTGCATGCGAAGCGCATGCTCGATCTCGCCACTCGATATGTGCCCACGCTCAGTAGCGCCGAGATTGAAGAGGCCTATGTTGGCTGGCGTCCGCTGCCGCTCGATGGCTTGCCGGTTCTGGGAGCATCACCCGTACGACGGGATGTCTACCTGGCCGTGATGCATAGCGGTGTCACGCTCGCGCCGATCGCAGGGCAATTGGCCGCGCAGGAATTGCTGGAAGGCGCGGTCAGTGAGCGCCTGCGTGATTTCCGCCCGGGCCGCACATTTGATTACATCAAGCGCTATTGACCTCGCGAGATTCCAGCGATGAATAACAAAGTTGACGCGGCATCCGGCACCGAAGCATTCGGCTACAAGCAGGAACTGAAGCGCTCGTTGCGCCTGTCCGGCCTGCTAGTCTACATCAGCTGCGCCATCGCGCTCCACGCGACCTTGCCTGGCGTGCCCAAGCCTGTCTGGTTGGTTGCTGGCCTCGCGTTGTTCGTCGGACTCAAGCTTGCGGGTCGCTCACCGGCAGTGCCGGTGGAAGAATCGCGCAAGGAACCTTGAGCGGCACACGGCGAGTAACGGATCCTGTAGTGGGGCCGCTGTTGCATGTAATACGATCCTGCGGGGGAATTGAACGATGAAAACCAAAACTCTGATTGCCTGGTGTCTCGCGATGCTGGGTTGTTGCATGCCAGCTGCGCCGGCGGCCGCGCAGGCGATCACCGTTCGATTGCCGGCCGACTTTCGAGAAGGCGCCCAGGATGGACGGCTGCTGGTAATTTTCGCTCCGGCCGAGCAATCGCCGGAAAAAGAGCCGCGGGAACTGGTGAATTGGGACGCCGATGCCATTCCGTTCTTTGGCGCCGATGTCGAGTCGTGGCGACCCGGCACGGTACGGGTCATCGACAGCAAGGCCTTTGGCTTTCCGATTCGCGCGCTCAAATCATTGCCCGCCGGCAGTTACCGTGTTCAGGCATTTCTCAATCGCTATGAGACTTTTCGATTAGGCGACGGCCGTGTACTCAAGCTGCCACCCGATCGCGGCGAAGGCCAGCAGTGGCGCTCGAAGCCCGGCAATCTCCATTCCAAACCTGTCGCCGTTCGGTGGACCGGCGCCGGCGCGCTGCCGGTGTTAGCACTCAGCGAGCAGATCCCGCAGATACCCGCGTTCCAGGAAACACCCTGGGTCAAATACGTGCGCATTCGCAGCGAGCGGCTGTCAAAATTCTGGGGCCGCGACATGTTTCTCGCCGCGTTTGTCACATTGCCCGCAGGATTCAAGGAACATCCGGACGCGCGCTATCCATTGGTCATCTCACACGGACACTTTCCGTCGCGGCCATCGAGCTGGCGCGAAACGCCACCGGACCCCGACCTCAAGCCCGACTACAGCAAGCGCTTCCGATTGGCGGGTTACAACCGCATTCAGCAGCAGATCGAGTGGGAGAATTTTCAGGCCTGGACCGGCAAGGGCTTTCCGCGCGTGCTGCTGGTCGAGATCCAGCATCCTACGCCGTATTACGACGATTCTTATGCGGTCAATTCAGCTAACAACGGCCCCTATGGCGATGCGATCCAGTACGAACTGCTGCCGGAGATCGAAAAACGCTTTCGCGGCATCGGGCAGGGCTGGGCGCGATTTGTTTTTGGCGGCAGCACCGGCGGCTGGGAAGCCATGGCCGTGCAGATGTTCTATCCGGACGAGTATAACGGCGCCTGGGTCGCGTGCCCGGACCCCATCGACTTCCGTCATTACATGACGGTCAACATCTACGAGGACAAGAACGCCTATTTCATGCCTAACAAGTTCAAGCGTACGCCGCGGCCCGCGCATCGCAACTGGCTCGGACACATCGACACGACCATCGAAGAAAACAATCTCTGGGAATATGCGCTCGGTACCAACGGCCGTTCAGGGGATCAGTTCGATGTCTGGGAGTCGGTCTACTCGCCCGTCGGCCCGGATGGCTACCCGCGCCGTATCTGGGATCGGCTAACAGGCGAGATCGATCCGGTCACCGCCGCCTATTGGCGCGAAAACTACGATCTGGGGCATATTCTGAAGCGGGATTGGCAGACCCTGGGTCCCAAGCTGCGCGGCAAGCTGCGAATCTATGCGGGCGACATGGACAACTACTACCTCAACAATGCTGTCTATGCGGTCGAAGAGTTCCTGCGCAGTGCATCGCCCGCGGCCGATGCCGTTGTCGACTATGGTGATCGGGACGAGCACTGCTGGAATGGCGATCACACCCGCAGCAATGCCTATACGCGCCTGCGCTATACGCAGATGGTGTTGCCCTGGGCACAGGAGCGCATGATTATGACGGCGCCGCCGGGCGCAGATCTGCGAAGCTGGCGGTACTGACCCGCAAGGATTGCTCTGACAACGATCCCCGCATACCGGAAGGAAGGCGATGGCAACCAACGAGAATGACAAGGGCGGCTTGATCGGCGGCCACCCCAGGGGGCTCTACTACCTGGCCTTCACCGAAACCTGGGAGCGGTTTTCCTTCTACGGGATGTCGGCGCTGCTGACGCTGTATATGGTCAAGCAACTGCTGCTGCCGGGCCACGCCGAACATGTGATCGGACTGGCGGGCTTGCGCGAGCTGTTCGAGTTTCGCGGGCCGATGTCTAACGTGGCCTTCGCGTCCATCATCTATGGCTGGTATGCGGGGCTGGTGTATTTCACGCCGATCCTCGGTGGCTGGGTGGCCGACCGGCTGCTCGGCGCGAAACGCACGGTGCTGATCGGCGTGCTGCTCATGAGCGCAGGGCACCTGGCGATGTCGTTCGACCAGACGTTCCTGTTTGCGCTCGGGCTCCTGATCCTGGGTTCTGGTTTTCTCAAGGGAAATATTTCGGCGCAGGTGGGCACGCTGTATCCCCTCGAGGCCGAATCGCTGCGGGAGCGGGGATTTACGATCTTCTCGACCGGCATCTGCATCGGCTCCGCGAGCGGTCCGCTGGTGACCGGGCTCACGGCCGCGATTTTTGGCTGGCATGCGGGATTCGCGGTCGCGGCCGCGCTGATGCTGGTGGCGCTGTTTGTTTATCTTGCCGGTCAGCGTTACCTGCCTGATGTGCGGCCGGGTGCCCGGCAGAAGACGGTAGCGGTCGCGCTCACCGCCGAGGAGCGCCGCCGCGTGTGGGCCCTGCTGGCGGTGATCGTGCTGACGATACCGGCCGAAATCGCCTATCCGATGGTCTGGAGCATGGGCATCCTGTGGGTCGATCAGCAAGTCCATCTGGCCACATCGCTGGGCGCGGTTCCGTCCAGCTGGTTCGGCTCAGCCGATTCGATCGGCGCGATCCTCGCGGCACCCGTGCTGCTGGCACTGTGGGGTTGGCAGGCCAGGAGAGGCAGCGAGCCCACTGGCGTCACGAAGATTGGTATCGGCGCAGTCTTGGTCGCTGTTTCGGCTTTGCTGTTTGCGGCAGGCAACCTGGGCGTCACGCAACCTAACAGCGTCGGGATCGGCTGGGCCCTGGGCGGCTATCTGCTGATGGGGCTGGCGTGGATGTATTACTGGCCGACCATGCTCTCGCTGGTCAGCCATGCCGCTCCGCGCGCGGTTACATCGACGCTGATGGGCGTGGCGTTCCTATCGCCTTTCATCGGTCACACGCTGATGGGCTGGGTGGGCGCCTCGTACGACAAAATGCATCCGTCGACGTTCTGGGCGATGGACGCGGCCATTGCGATCTGCGGCGCGGCGATCATTCTGCTGCTGCGTAAACCGCTGATGCGCGGCCTCGAACCGCGTCCCGAGCCGGTCTCGACGTAGTGCGGTAGCGTCCCGGCTATTTGGGCCGGTCGGTGGCCTTGGACGGATCGATCGGCCCGGCTCCCAGCGGCAATGCGCTGGTGGTGACGAATCCCGATTCCTCGGTCACGTCCCAGTTGTGCTGCACGCCCGCCACTTCGCGCAGGAAATCGCCGGCGGTCACGGTGAATTCCTGGCCGTTCTCGGTGAATTTCATCGGGCCGCGCGTCACGTAGATCAGCGAATCCGTTTTCGCGCTGTTAGGCGAGGTCTTCATGCCCTTGGCAAGACCGACGGCACGGACCGAGTTGCCCGGAAATTCGTAGCGGCGAATGGTGAGCTGGCCGGCGGCCTGCGGCGTCAAGCTCTGCGCCGTGACGACTGCGGGCGTCGCGCCGGGTGTCAGGCTGGCGGCAGTCCAGGCGACGACGACGGCATCGACCGGCGCACCGGGGTTGGTCAGTGAGCCGGAGGGCAGGCTGGCGACATCGCCAGTTGCCAGCACCACGGGCTTGCCGTTGACGGTCGCCTGGGCACTGCCTTCCAGCACGTAAACCAGGGTTTCGTCGGTAATCGGATGCAGCACGCCGCCGTTAGCTTTGCGGAACGTCAGCACTTTGACCGTGGCCGTCGGCCACGCGACGATTTTCGCCTCGTAGCGCACGGCCTTGCGCGGCGCTTTCTTGACCGCGTCGGCTCCGGCTGCGGTCAGGACCGCGCCTTTCTTTTGCCAGGCCGCCATCGGCGTTGCGGCCCGGTCTTTGCCGGCCACCACATAGGTGTCCGCCGATTCCTGGGCCACGGGTGCGGCCGACGCCTGCTGGGCTGCCAGCCCAAGAACAGCCACTGTGATCGAGAGTGCGCGCAGCATTTGATATCCCCTTGGTCAGATTATTGCCGGCGAATGGTATGACGACCTGGCGCCGGCCATGCGAGGTCATGCCCCGGGGACCGCTGATTGGCCAACCGATGAATGCCTGGCTGGCTAGCGCTGGGAGCGCAGAGCTGCGGGCACCGTGTGCGATCCGGAGTCTGTCACCAGGTCGGCCATGAGGTCGACTTCCGCCGTGTCACCCGGGACCGAGCTCTTCAGGAACTGATGGCAGTCCTGTGGCAGCTGCGGCTATCCCTCGATGCCTTCGGCGACCACATCGACCCGCAGTTGGCGCGCACATGATGGCGAGCATTTCGCCTTTGGCGCTGGCGTCCGCCAGCGCCTCGGGCAGCATCGCCGTCAGGTGATGGCGGTTCGGCAGGTTTGTTAGCTGATCGTGGTGCGCCAGGTAGCTGAGGCGCTGCTCCTCATCCGTCAGCGGCGTCCATGTGCGAAATTTGTCGAGAAGGTCCCGCATGGTTGGCGGTTTGCATCCTGCGAATGCCTGGGCAGCGAATAACATTGGCCGCAGACGAACCGGCGAGGCAGCTACCTTGGGCGCCGCAGCAGATAAAAATCCGGACTTCGGTCACAATATGCCGGGCAGGATGCCGGTTTTGACAGCAAATGGAGGTTGATCATGGCGCGGGTATTAATCATCGGGGCGAGTAAGGGTATCGGGCTGGAGACCGTCCGCACCGCACTCGAGGCCGGCCACGAGGTGCGCGCGCTGGCGCGCTCGGCCAACAGCATCAGCGTTACTCATCCAAAGCTGGAGAAAGTGCGTGGCGACGCGCTGGTCCGCCAGGATGTGGAAGCGGCCCTGAAAGGCGTGGACGTCGTGATCCAGACACTCGGCGTGAGTTTCGCGGCATTGTTCGGGCCCGTGCATCTGTTTTCCGATGCGACCCGGGTGTTAGTTCCCGCGATGGTGGCTCAAGGCGTCAAGCGCCTGATCTGCCTGACGGGATTCGGCGCGGGCGACAGCGAGGCCAGTATCAGCGTGCTGCAGCGGCTGCCATTCAACGCGGTGTTTGGCCGCGCGTACGCGGACAAGAGTATCCAGGAACAACTGATCAAGGACAGTTCGCTGGACTGGACCATCGCGCGGCCTGGTGTGCTGACCAGCGGCGCGCGCACCGGGCGCTACCAGGCGCTGGATCAGAAATCGCAATGGCGCAACGGCATCATCGCGCGTGCCGACGTCGCGGATTTTCTCGTCAAGCAGATTGGCAGCCCGGCGAGCATCCGCAAGTCCTATGTGCTGGTGAACTAAACGCCGCGGCGCGGCCGGTGCGACGGGCGTGCGGCGCGCGCGGCTCTCGGGCTGTTAGCTGGCTGCAACACCGGCGGCAGGATCTCGGGCAAGGGCGAGTCGCTGGTCATGCCGGCCCGGATCAGCCGCAGCATTTCCGCGTCGAGCCGCGGATCCGTCGGCGGCGATACATAGTCACCGAGCAGGCGCTCGACTTCTTCCTTGACGCGCTGGTCGAGCGTCATGCTGCCGCCCATCTGCCAGATCTCGCGGTTGATGCGGTCGATCACCATGCCCGGGAGGTACAATTCCTGCGGCCAGTGCTTGAGCGTGTGCTCCGCCGTCAGCAGGTGTTTCTCTTTCAGCAGGTGCCGCACCAGGTCCACGGTCGGCAGATCGTCCATCACCTTGAAGTCGCGGCAGAAGTGCAGCGCCTGGCCGCAGAGCTCGTCATCGAACACCAGTTTTTCCAGGCTGAAGGTCAGCACGTAGTCCAGCATGCCGGGTCCCGACACGGAATTGACGCCGGCGATCGCGGCCAGCAGTGCGCTGCCAAAGGTCTCGGCGCCGGCCTGCGCATCGAGAAATTTGCCCTCGCCGAGCGCCATGTACCCCTGCGTCGGCAGTCGCAGGTGCTTGGCGATTTCCACGTAGGCGACGTTCAGGTGCTGGGTCTCGATCGCCGCCATCGGCGACATCGAGGTCTTCATGTGGAAGGTGGCCGGGGCGCCGCCGAACAGAATCGGCGTGCCGGGCTTGACGATCTGCGCCATGGTCAGGCCCGCGAGTACATCGGCGACATGCATGACGGTGGCGCCGACCAGCGTCACCGGCGCGATCAGCCCCATCAGTGTCACCGGCACGATTTCGACCGGGATGCCGAACTCGGCGCAGTCCATGAGGTTCTGGCACGAATCCTCGCTGAAGCGGTACGAGCCGGTGGCTGTCACCGTGAAGATCGACATCGGCCGGGCAATGAGATCGGCCCGGTCGCGGCGGAACAGCTGCATCATCTGCGCCATGCGCGGCACGCCCTCTTCGGTGAACGCGCCCGAGACCACGGGTTTGAGCGAATTGGTCATCACCAGATAGAGCCGCCACGCATCCGATACCTGAGGTTCGATGTCGTTGGTGGAAAATGCGGTCGCGAGATAGCCCAGATGCTTGAGGCCGTCGGCCAGGCGCACGTATTCGATGAAATCGCGGGTCTTGGACTGGCGCGTCTCGCTGCTGCGATGATCGAGGATCTGCAGGCCGCTGGATCCCGGCACGAAATGCACCTTGTCGCCGCCGAGCTCGGTGTACGGCTTGCCGTCGCGGTCGTAGAGCGCGAACGATTTCGGCGTCGTTGCGATCGCGCGGTCGATCACCTCGGGCGGAAACAGCACGCGCTCGGCCTCATCGGCGGTGCGCGCCATCTTGAGGCCATGGTCGAGCAGGCGCTGGCGCAGGCGCGCGCCACGGACCTCGACGCCGATCTCGGCCAGGATGCGCTTGGCTTCATCGAGGATCGGCGTTACCAGGTGCTCGGGAACGACGCGTAGCTGGGGTCTCATCGGTTTCATCCTACATCGGGCCTAACAGCCTGGATAGCGCCCTGCGCGCCGGGGTCGAATCGGGCAAAATGCCGGGATGCCAATGTTATCCGACACCGACTTCATGCGCGAAGCCATCGGCTTGGCGCGCCTGACGGCGCTCGCCGGCGAAGTGCCGGTTGGCGCGGTCCTGGTCCGCGACGGCCAGATCGTCGCCCGCGGAGCTAACAGTCCGATCGGCGACTGCGATCCGACCGCGCACGCCGAGATGCGGGTGCTCCGCGCTGCGGGCAAGGCGCTGCAAACCTACCGTCTGACCGACACCACGCTCTACGTGACGCTGGAGCCCTGTATCATGTGCGCCGCGGCTCTGGTGCATGCCCGGGTGCGGCGCGTGGTGTTCGGCGCCTGGGATCGCAAGGCGGGCGCCGCGGGCAGCATGACCGACGTCTTCGGCCTGCCGGCGCTCAATCACCGGGTCGATGTGTTTGGTGGCGTGCTGGCCGACGAATGCGGCGCGCTGCTGGCGGAATTTTTTGCCGCGCGCCGCGGCTGACGATGCGCGCGAGATGCCGATGGCTGAAGGAGCAGCGAATCCCATGAAACTGCGGAATTTCCGGACCCCGGCGGGGTCAATGCTCCTGGCCGTGCTGGTCCTGGCGCCTTGCGGCATCGCCCAGGCCGCCGTGCAGGTCATCACCGGACCGACGCCGATCGAGCGCGGCGATGCGCGCGCGGCCGGCGACATCACGCTGGTCAATGAAAAGCTCGCGATCGCAATTGCGGTCGAGTCGGTGGTGCCCTATGGCGTGCCGCGCGGCGCGATCATCGATGTGGCGCCGGTGCGCGGCGGCAGGATCGGGCGCGACCAGGCGGTCTTCGCCGACTTCATACCTAACAACTGGTCCGCATGGCCTAACACCTACGAGCGTGTGACGATTGTCGAGCGCGATCCGGCGCGGGCGGTGGTGCGCGCCGAGCGCGACTGGGGCAAGGTCACGATCACCACGCTCTATACGCTCGAGGCGAACTCCGATCACGTCGAGATCGTGACCACGATGAAAAACGGCGGCGACGCCGCGCTGACGGACCTGTTGTCGGGCCTGACGCTGTGGGGCAAGGGCGGCTACTTCTTCGGTCTGCCGGGCCTCGCGGGCCAGGAGAAGGGCAAGGTCGTGGGCGCGCTGGCGGAGCGCGTCGTGGCTTACGACGAGGACTGGACCATCGCGCTGCATTCCGCCGGGTTCGACCACATCGCCTACGCCTCGCAGGACCTGTATCTGCGCCACGACCTGCAGCCCGGCGCCAGCCGCAGCTTCACGGGCTGGCTGCAGGTGGGGCCGAGCGGCGACCTTGGCCCGGTCATCAAGGCGGAGATCGCGCGCCGGCAGCTGCCCGCGGGCGTGGTGCGTGGCGTCGTGACCGGCCGCGGCGGCGCGAAGATCGCGCAGCCCGTGATCGTGATCGAGAAGCAGGGCCATGCCTATGGCTGGGTGTTAGGCCAGAACGGCAGCTACGAGCTGACGCTCCCGGCGGGCGACTATGCGCTGTATGCAACGGCGAAGAATTCCTCGCAGACCGCGAAAGTCGCGGTGACCGTTGCTGCGGGCGCAAGCGCGGTCCACGACTTTCGCGATCTCGAGGGCCCCGGAAGAATTGCGTTCAATGTCAGCCGCGCAAGCGATGGGCGGCCGCTGGATGCGCGCATCGCGATCGTCGAAGGGCAGAAGCCGCTGGTGCAATTTCTCGGCAGAAAAGCCTTTTTCACCGAACTCGACCGCAGGGGTCGCGTCGACGTGCCGATCGCGGCCGGGCGCTACCGGTTCCAGGTTTCTTACGGCGGCGGATTTCTGGGCGCGAGCCGCGAGCTTGCGCTGGATGTCGCGCCGGGCGGAACCCAGGCGGCGTCCGTGGTCCTGCCGGTGCAGTTCGATCCGCGCGCGCAGGGTTGGTATGCAGCGGACCTGCACCACCACGCCGATCAGGCCGAAGCGGTCACGCCGCCCGCCGATCTCGCGCGTTCGCAGCTGGCAGCCGGGCTCGACCTGCTGGTCGTCACCGATCACGATTCGACCGTCAACCACCGCGCGCTGCAGCGGATCGCGCAGCAGCGCGGCATGGCGTTCATTCCCGGCGTCGAGTTGTCCGCATCCTGGGGGCATTTCAACGCCTATCCACTGGTGTTAGGTGGCAAGCTCGGCGTCGATACCGGCAAGGCGACGGTTGCGGAGCTGTTTCAGGATGCGCGCCGCCTCGGCGCCATCATCATCCAGTCGAATCATCCCTACCTGCCCGATGGCTACATGATGAGCCTCGCGGGCGGCGTCGCGCCGGGCGGGTTCAGCGCCGGCTTTGACCTGCTGGAGATCAATGCATCCGAACCCGAGCACGACGAGAAGGTGCTGAGTCAGCTGTCGCGCTTCTGGAATGCCGGTCATCGCTACTACCTGACGGCGGGATCGGACACACACGATGTCTGGAACGAAGTATCCGGGTCCGCACGCATGTTTGCGCATCTCGATGGCGCGCCGACCGCGGCCGGATTTGCCCGCGCGCTCAAGGAAGGGCATGCCTATGCGAGCTTCGGCCCGCTGATTTTTCCGTCGGTGATGTTCGGCGACACGCTGAAGCTGACGGCCGGTGCGCCATTCACGCTCGGGTTTGATCTGAAATCCGTTGCCGGCATCCGCAAAGTCGAATTGATCGGTGACGGCGCGGTCGTGAAGACCGAATCTTTCGCTGGCCCGGGGGCTAACGAAATCCGGGTCGATTTTCCGCTGGCCGCCGGCAGTGCGCGCTGGTATTCGCTCCGGGTCGAGGACAGCAAGGGCAAAAAGGCCTACACCAATCCCATCTGGGTCGACACCGTGAAAAGCCCTGCTGAATGAAAACCTCGCCCTCCGGTCTCACGACCGGCTCGATTCCGCGCACGCTGTTTTTCTTTTCGCTGCCCATCCTGATCGGCAACGTGATGCAGACCCTGAACGGTTCGATCAATTCCATCTGGGTCGGCAAGTACCTCGGCGAAGCCGCGCTCAGCGCTACCGCCAACGGCAACACCGTGATGTTTCTGTTGTTAGGCGTGGTGTTCGGCATGACCATGGCCTCGACCATCCTGATCGCGCAGTATATCGGTGCGCAGCGGCTGGACCAGGCGCGCAAAGTGGTTGG